>JANODQ010000761.1:0-5191 GCA_031412775.1 Pirellulaceae bacterium
CCCGGCCCATGGCAGGATTCGCATTGCACACCAAACTGAAGAACACGTGGATCCGGTAATGGCGTTCGATGATCGGCTCCGACATGGCAAGTCAAGCATTGCTGCGCGAATCGATCATCTTTTACGATCCATTCATTCGACTGCGCATCATGCGTAACATTCCATTGAAGGTTTTGGAGTATCGTCAGAGAGCGTTGGTTCGACAGGCGATTCGGTAGCTCCATCTCCTCGGGACTCAAGCCATCGATCTTGATGAGCTCGTAGGCATAGGCATGTTTGTCGCGTTGCATCCATTCACGAGACTCGACTAATCGCACAAACTGCGTGACATCTAGTCGCTGATAGACGGGGCTGGGGTTGCTATGACAAGCGGCGCATTCCTTCACCCCTACGTTTGTTGCCGTAACCGAAGTCGGTTGATCTGCGTGCAACGGAGTAGAAGCCAAGGCAATCAAACCAACTCCGACAAACCTCACTAAAAATCTCCTGAGTGGAATCATCGTAGTGGCTCTTCTTTCATCAGGAGGTTGGCTGCTTGGTTTAAAGCACTTCTCCACTGCTCAAAATTGGGTGGAGTTGTTGAGCTAGCGGTACGTGGAAACTGAGGAGACTGGGTCGATGGCGGGAATAAAACAGCTCGTCTCATCGTATGCAGCGAAGTCATTAGTTCTTTCGCTCCGTCTCGTGGACTCGACGCCCATGCCGCAAGATAGAATCGCGACGCACTTTCCCATTGTCGACTTACTTCAACTCCATTTCCGAGTTCATTGGCGATCTGTCGTTGCTTCCTTTGATTCCAATCGCCAAGTGAAAGATCGTTACGCTGAAGTATTTCTTCGTTGATCAACGATCTAAGCTGGCTAGTCGTATTGATAACATCGCCGACACCGTCTGATCGATTTTGAAGGAGAACTTTCAGCAGTAAAAGCTTCTGGACGAGATCGTCGTTCTGAGAATTGCTTCTAGATCGCTGCCACGATTCTATTCCATCCAGGTTCCAACCTCTGACGGATGCAATTCCCGAAACGATTCGTTGGCGATCTGAGGATGTCGGGGCGCGGGGTAATCCATTGAGTGACATATGACAATCCGTACATCGATACAGAGCCATCTCCGGCCAGGTCGAGACCGAATGTGATTGCTTCGCACGGACTTCGGCCAACTCCAGTTCCGAGTCGGCGGTTGCAATCTGGCCGGCAAGCCAAAGACGTGCTCGCATGTCTGGTGAGGCTTCATCCTTTTCACGCCAATGTTTTGGATAGCGTTCATGGTAGACAGCCATATCGAAGTATAAAGCCGGGTGACCTGCTGCGATGATTTCATGATTCATGTCGCGATCCTTAGAACCGACGTGACATACCGTGCACATTTTGGCACGCGTGAGCAGCGGTTCGACATTGGTCATCCCAGTAAACAAAGTCCCATTGCCACTGTAGTGACGGTCATACCAGGGTTCTGATGGTCCATGACACATTTCGCATCCAACGCCTTCCGCGATGGTCGGAGTTAATAAATCATCGGTCATCTCTTTATTCGTATTGTGGCAAGTGAGGCAGTTATCGTAGGCATCCCGATTCAAAATTTGTCCATCGCTGAGAATCTTAAGCTTTGTCAGGATTTCAGTCGATTCTTTAGAGGCGAGGGTTCGCCAAGATCTAGCGTGTGGATCGATCTCTTTCCAGAGCGAGTATTCCGAGCCGCGCAGGGCGGTCGGCGTGGATGCCCCGGGACGTGGTCCGCCATGACAACTGGAAGCACCGCAGCTAGCTGAACCACGCAATCCCATCTCCGGACGGTGAAGAGAGTCGATGGAGAGATCAAGAAAGTTCTTTGGGCTATCAATCTCGTTCCGGTCCAGAGCGAAGGAGGCTTGTTGACCGTTCGCGTTGGACACCATCAAAACGAGTAAGGAAATCAAAGCTCCAAACTTCATGAATGGAAAACCTTCCCACATTTGAAACCTAAGTTGTTCCTCGCCCATACTACTCTATCACCAAAGATGTTATTCTTGTCTTTAGGAATTTGGAGGGTTGCTTGATTCCGCGTTGCAATAAACTAATCGTCCAAACTGCCGCCGATTTTAGTTTAAGAATCGTTGGACCGGCAGAGTTTCTTTTGAAAAAATAAGCGAACCAGTGAAGCTGACTTTCAGACTATTGAATCGCGGTGAAACGATTTACGAGGGTGCTTTTGACGAAGCCATCGAATTTGGTCGACAGAAGCACTCAGAGTCGGCCGAGCCGAGAATTCAGAGATCCATCGAAGGAAAACTCAGGTTTTTGGTTGCTCCGTTATCCAATACGGCGTTTCCCCGAGAACTGTTGACCGTCGTTCCTCAAGACGGTCCGAGACCGGCAATAGTTGTAACGAACCTGCGTTCTGACCGCCGTTTCATGATCGATGGCGTAGGGCAATTGGCACCATTGGCGACTCAACTGGTCCCGTTGCCAGTAGGTCTTAGTCTGCCTGAGGATTATCGACTAGAATTCGAAACCGAGGCAGTATTCGTTCCTGGACCAACACTTAGCTCAGCTTTCAGCCGAGCCGAACCATACGTTCGAAATCAAACAATCACACAGCTACCGGCGTTGCTGGCTGAGAACGAAAGTTTAAGCCCAGCAATAATCCTAGGTTGGTTAAACGAAGTGATCAAGGCAATGCAACGCCCGGCTTCGGACCCTAAGTACTTTCAAGGATTCGCGCAGGCTGTGACCGAAATCGCAGACTTTGATCGTGCAGAGGTATTGTTATGGAAGGACGGTAACTGGGAGCAAGATAAGTCGCGTTTATTCATTCGAGAGGATTTGCAAAAGTCGACAATATTCAACCCACCGTCGAGGTCCATACTCGAAAAGGCAAGACTTGACCGCCGTATTGTAATTCACCCCGACGCCGGTCACGAAGATTCGGAATGGGCTTTGAATAGCATACAATTCTTGAATGCAGCCATCGCTTGTCCACTACTCGATGACAAGAGAGAAGTGCTTGGAGTGTTGTATGCGGACCGAGGATCTCGTTCTGTCTTCGGTGCGGAAAAGGTCTCCGACGCAGAACAGAAGTTAATCGAGATTCTTGCCACGGGAATCACCTCAGGAATTCTTGAATCCAAACAGGAACAATTGGTTACGAAGTATCAACAGTTCTTTTCGCCGAAGATCACGGAAGCAATTCGACGGAAGCCATCACTTCTTGCTGGTGAAGAGACGAATGTCACCGTCTTGTTTTGCGATATTCGCGGCTTCAGCCGAATCGCGGATAAGATTGGTTCAGCTCGGGCAATGGAATGGGTTAGCGATACCTTGAGCGACTTGTCGGAGATCGTTCTCGAATCGGATGGAGTGCTTGTAGACTATGTTGGCGACGAACTGTTTGCTATGTGGGGTGCTCCTGAGAATTCTGAAATACATGCGTTCCAAGCTGCGGTTGCAGCCCGAATGATGTTGAATCGAAGGTCCGTACTTTCAGATCGTTGGAAAGGACTTATTCCAGAGGGGGTGGATTTCGGAATCGGGCTCTGTACTGGACCGGCGCGTGTTGGGAATACGGGTTCAAGACAGAAATTCAAGTACGGCCCAATGGGCACAACGGTGAACCTAGGTAGTCGTATCCAAGGACTTACCAAACAATGGAAAGTGGGAGCTTTGTTGGACCAGGGCACTCACGCAGCACTTCCTGCTGATATACTTCGAAGACGGCTATTTTCGGCTAACGTTGTGGGTCTGGATGGAACGATCGATCTTTATGAGCTGATGCCGGATGCTAACCAAGCTTCAAAGAATTTGGTGGAGAGCTATGAGGCAGCTTATATGCTATTCGAAAGAGGTGAACAACCGAGGGAAGCTGCTCATGCCTTCGGTGAACTGGCGCGGCGTTTTCCGGAAGATGGACCATCACTTATGATGCTGGTTAGGTCTGTGAATCAGCTAGTAGAACCGGCAATTCCATTTTCGCCTGTTTGGTCTGCTAAGACAAAATAAATGACGTGACAAGCAATTGCTCGATTACTTATGATTGACGAGTTACCGCTTATTCATGAAGCTTGGGACCATCGGTCGCATAAGCGCCGGCACCACCTTGATATCGACGACCGTGAGACCAATTAAGCCAAGTTTTTCGTGAGAACCAGTGGCCAGCATAATCGAGTCCGAAAGTTCCTTCGCTTGGAAATCGTAGGAAGCCAGAAAACAGAGAACCTCCGCCAACGTAACCAACTGAATAGTCACTGCTGACTGAGGGTTTGGCAAAGTTCCCGACACAAAGCGGGTAACCGGCGCGTTCATGGCCGTTCATGCAGTACCTTCCAGACTTATTTGCTTTTGGCGACTCTTGGCCACGCGGACGGTCTAAAGGAAAGATGTCTATCGACCGAACTTCGTCCGGCTCGCGAAACATACCATCTGGATGCCCCACCGAATCAACTGAAGCATTTGAGTAATTCGTTAGTCGCACGAGCTCGTCTTCGCTTGATGATCGCAGAGCCGAGTCAACTAAGGGCTCTGTAACAGGGCCGGATTCAGCTAAAATCCATTGCGGATTGTGAGCAACGAAAGCAACGAGCCAGCCGAATAAACAACAGACAAAACAAATTCGCGGCAGCATAGAACTGTCCTCGGTAAATATTTATAAGCATCTTTTTTTGGCAATCCGTGGCATAGGCTTCCAGCCTGTGGTTGGTGCTCTTTCAAAGGCTGGAAGCCTATGCCACACCGGCAGATTTCAGCCTGCCGCCCGCCTTAGCGACGCGCACTTCTTCAAGCGTATCGAAAAAAACAATCGACCCGGTTCGCGTCGTACATTCCGTATCACCCCAACGCTCTTTGAATCGACCCTGTCGCTTAGGACTTATGATGGGGTTTTAGCGAAAAACCACACTAGGGAATCGCTAGCCCTTGATTCTGCCTGCACGCTAGGCACAATCGGAAAGGTTTCAACTACATACTGTTCGCATGGGTTGCTATCCACTTGGGTTGCGGTTGAATTTCTGGTACGGCAATCGGACGCCACCAGCGAAATATTGATCTGCTCGGATCGCTGTTGGTGCTTCGAATCCGACTTGACCAGCCGAGGTAACCACGTCGTCTTGATCGACTCCGTCCCCGCTAACGCCAAAACCACCGACCAGCTTCTTTGTTCCATTACTATTAACGTAGACGGGGGTACTGCCAGGAAAAAAGACGATTCCATTTTGTCG
>JANODQ010000762.1:0-16449 GCA_031412775.1 Pirellulaceae bacterium
CTTGCTGCTGCAATGAGATCACCGGATAATCGGTCCTATCGATCATTTCGGCATATAGATAACCGCGACTAGCTGTTCAGAGTCCAAGATTGCGCGAGTTACCAGATTTGGCGAAGCCCGAATCTGGTAAAATCCGGAGATCCGTTACAGATTACTGAACAAGCCTGTTTTGGGCCCGGTCACCTCTAGATTTTGAGCCTCATTCAACATGTGCGTAAAACCATTACTATTATCCTTATTTGCAAGAGATTCGTTCTTGAACATTGGGGCACTATCGATTGGATTTTGTTTGTTTATGACTACCAGTATCATCCTTCACGCGCAAGAAGAAGATCCTTACGAAGAACAACGCCGTAACCTTATCGAAAATGTGCTTAAGCCGGGCGGAATCAAATCGAAGGCTGTCCTAGATGCAATCGAGAAGACTCCACGGCATAATTTTTTGCCCGAGGATTTGCTTGACCAAGCCTACTTGGATGCAGCGCTCCCGATCGGTGAAGCTCAAACCATCAGCAGCCCTTACATCGTCGCCGTGATGACGGAAGTCTTACAACCAAAGTCAACCGATAAGGTTCTTGAAATCGGTACGGGCAGTGGCTATCAAGCCGCAGTTCTTAGTCCACTTGTTAAAAGTGTCTTCACGATTGAGATCGTTGAAGAGCTCGGTAAATCTACGACGAAGCTCTTGAAGGATCTTGGCTACAAGAACATCTACCCAAAAATCGGCGATGGATTTCAAGGATGGAAGGAGAATGCGCCGTTCGACAAAATCATTGTGACTTGCTCGCCAGACAAAGTCCCTACACCTTTAACGGAACAGCTCAAAGAAGGTGGCCTCATGGTGATTCCCGTTGGGCCTCGCTATCAGCAACTGCTTCACGTCTTCCGCAAAAAAGATGGAAAGCTTGTTTCTGAATACACGCGTCCAACGCTATTTGTTCCTATGACCGGAACGGCCGAATCACAACGTGCGGACAAACCCGACCCCGCAAACCCGAAAATTTACAACGGTAATTTTGAAGCCAAAGCGATCGATAAGTTTATTCCGTATTGGTATTACGAGTTTGGTGCAAAGCTTGTGACGGACCCGAAAGCATTGGAAGGTAAACAGGTTGTCGAGTTCACTTCGGATAAAGCCGGTGTTGCTTCCATCCTACTGCAATGCTTTCCCATCGATGGTAGGGCAGTCTCGGAGATCCGTTTGAGTGGAGCAACCATGCTCAGCAAAGTCAAACAGGGTGATACGATTGATAATCAACCCAAGATTTCAATTCAGTTCCTCGATGAGAATCGCAACCAGGTAGCACTGAACTGGCTAGGGCCTTACGTCGGAAACAGGGGTTGGAAAAAAGAATCACGCAAGTTCGCTGTTCCTCCAAGCAGCCGTGAAGCAATAATTCGTATCGGTCTTCATGGGGCGACGGGCACAGTAAGGTTCGATGATATTGCAATTGAAGCGATCGGTGTGAAGAAGCAAATCAAAAGCAATTGATCGGCTACTCATCGGGCGTAAGTTCCAAAAAGATTTGTCTTTGGTGGAACACTTGAACGGGACGATGGCCCCATTCCACAAGTAAGGATGTTTCTGCCGCTCGTGCAGGAATACTTTTATTCAGAGCTCTTGCGTTTTTGGCGTTCCGATTTGCCGGGTCGGGTTTTCTTTCGCTTGGCAGGTTTCTTCGGCGGTGGTGCAATTGCATGCTTTTTGTTTCGCCGATCGAACTGCCTGAGTCCGTTCCCTTTCTCTTCGGTTGATTCAACTGGAGACTCCAAAGATCGATCGAGCACCTCGAATGGTTTGCCAGTGCGTTTGGAAACAGATCCTCTGGAAGAACTACTTCGGCGGCCTCGCTCATTTCGATCGTCGCTTCGATTGCCACCGACACGACGTGCAATTGGTTTTGGATCAGGAGCACTTCCAAGCTTACTCACGAAGTCGAAATAAAGTTCTCTTCTCGGTATATCCACTTGTTCCACTTTAATTTGTAGAGTGTCCCCAAGGCGGAATTTGTTGCCGCTGCGAAACCCTTCGAGAACGCTTCCTTGTCGGTCGAATCGGTAGCGGTCGCTGGGCAGGCGTTCTACCGGAATCTTTCCATCGACTGGAACTTCGTGTAGTCGAACAATCAGACAATCCGATTTTACCGCGGTGATCGTGCCGTCGAACTCTTGATTGACGCGTTTGCTCATGAAGTGAAGGAGCTTGACGCGAATCAATTCTCGTTCGGCATATTCAGCGTTCACTTCACGGTCGCTACAGTGTTGGCCAAGGAAGCTTAAGACCGGGAACGGTTCAACGGCGTTCTTTCCATCGATCACTTTCTGGATGATGCGATGAACGACTAAGTCTGGGTAGCGACGAATAGGACTCGTGAAGTGGCAGTAGTGTGTCATGTCCAGCGCGTAATGTCGTTCTTCTTGCGGTTGGTAAACGGCCTTGGACATACTCTTAAGCACTGCGAAATTTACTGCTTGTTCCGTCGGCTGACCTTTCACGCTTTCGATAACACGTTGAATCTCAAAACGATCTTGCAAGTCACCACACTCAATACCCAGACCAGTTACGAATTCTGTAAGCCGCTTCAGTTTCATTCGCTGCGGCGGAGCATGAGCGCGTCGCAGTAAAGGCAATTTCAGGTCATCCAGGTAGGTTGCGACTGCTTGATTAGCAGCCAGCATGAACTCCTCGATGATCTGGTGGCTCTCGGTATGATGTACCAAGTGAGCCCCTTTGACCTTGCCAAGTTTATCTAAGTCGATCTTCACTTCTGGAAGCGTTAATTCGATCGAGCCACCCTTCATGCGACGATTACGAAGAACCATCGCTAGGATATGCATTTCGCTGATGAGCTTGAAAATCTCAGGTGTCAGTCGCTCTTCCCAAGCGAGTCGATCTTCAAGAAATTGATCGACTTGTTCATAGTTAAATCGGTGTGCATTTTTGATTACCGAGTTAAATACTTCGGTGTGGATCATCGTCCCTTCAATTGTCATCTCCATCTTGACGGTCTTGGAGAGTCGCATCCGATCAGGCTGAAGGCTTGCCAAGTGGTTGCTGATAATTTCCGGCAACATCGGTATGACTTTGTCGGGTAAGTAAACACTGGTTGCTCGCCTGCGAGCTTCGTCATCGAGAACGCTTCCCTCGGGAACGAAGTGGGCGACGTCAGCGATATGAACCATCAGTTCCCAATGTCCAGAGGAGTTCATCGACAATGAAATCGCATCGTCGAAATCTCGTGCATCAGTGGGATCGATCGTCAGCGTTGGCACTCGGGTAAGGTCTGTTCGATTAGCGAAAATACATCCACCCAAAATAGAACCAACAGCCAACGCCGTTTCCGCTTTTGCCTCCCCTGAGCCGTAGGCGCTAGCCTCGGGTTCCCCTGGCTCGTTGGCTTTCGCCTCGGGTTCCACGTCAACAACTGCCGCCGGCTCGGTGTTCACTGGGCTTGGGATAAGCTGCGGTGGGTCACTTTCCAACGCGTTGAATTTATCTGCAAGATCGCGAGCTTGTTCCAAAACTGCTTCGGGGAATTCGTCTATCAGGCCGAACTGATGCATGACAGCGATGGTGTCGACCGCCGGATTCATGCTGGTCCCGAGGACTTTCATGATGACCGCTTCGCCAGGCTTGAATGCGTCTGGGTAGCGAACCATTTCCACGATGACTTTATCATCGGGATTGAGAGGCAATCCACGCACATCGCCCACCAAGACTGGGTTCTCGCTAGCAACGCCATCGAGCCAAACGACAGATTGGTTTTTCAAGAGCTGGTAGGTGCCGACAAATTCTCGTTTAGCGCGTTGAACGACCTCTTCAACAGCCCCCTCCGACCTCCCATCGCGACTGGCGCTGAGAATACGAATCGCGACAATGTCGCCTTCCATTGCAGTTCCGGTCGCTTTGGCTGGAATGAATACATCGTCAGCGACAGCCGAGGAATCGAGTTTACTTAACCTGACAAATCCATAGCCACCCGCAGCAGCGCGGAAAGTTCCCTGTTGAGTTTTCTTGGACGAGCCTGTTTGTTTGGTTTGCTCGCCCGGTTTGAGAATCAAGTGATTCGTCGCAAAAGTAAGTTGACCAGCCTGAACGAGACTTTTAATAGTCCGTCGTAGATTGGGGTACTCCGAGTCATCAAGCCCAAGTAATTTATGAATCCCTTTAGGTTTCGAAGGGCGATAGCTGTCAGAGTAGACCAAATCTATAATCCGCTTAGCGAGCGGTTGGTCCGGAAGTTGATTTAATTTCATACACCGTAGGATAGCTTAGCTATCCAATCAAAGCGAGTGGCAAGTTTAATGGAAATACAGCTGAATTGGCAGCCAAAAGCCGATTTACGCTTTCTTGGGCGTAACCGCGGGTAATCAAAACGGTCTCCGTAGTGAAGCTTAATACTAGCGGCCAAGTGTCACACAATCAGACTTTCCCAGACCATAGATGAGCCGAGTTCTGTCCGGCGGGCATTTGTTGGGAGATGGTTTTACGAAGCCGCTGATCGGAGAAGCCGTTCAGAATAACTTGAACATGGCAACTTGGGGTGACTTTAACTGTTGTCGCGGTTATAGGGATGTTTGCCGCGTTTTAAGTGACGTCACAAACGCGAAGGTCGTCAAAATCATAAAAAACGATTCGCGAAACGCGTTGGATCTGCCGAAAAACTACAGTGGACACACAGACCATTCGTCTGAATGTACGCGGGGGGGCCCCGAACATGATGACCACTGAATTGATATCTACAGATTCGCGTCTATCCAACCTAGTTGGGCTGGGCAAGAGTCGTACGAATTAGTTTCGTGTATTCATTACCCTTCTGCCGAAAAGCGGATTGATTGGATTGATGTGGAAACACTGCGACCGAGATCATCATCATTGTGGGTGGACGATACGGTCGCTCTTAAACATTTCCCGCAACCACCTGTGAAGACCGAAAGCCAGCGTTGACAATCGCCGAAAAACATTCCAAGACAGTTGATCATGAGATTGAACAATTGATTTGGGCTTTCGAGTCGACAGGCACGCCGACAAAAAACGGTGGATTTACAACCTTAGGAGGGTTTCCATGCGACGATTTTTTTTGGGGCTAGCGATTAGTTCGCTTACTGCCTCGGCGCCTGTTGTGGCGTTAGGTGGTGATCGCGAGATTGCCGACAACATCATTTCGACCTTGAAGAGCCATCAGTCGGATGGAAGCTTGAAGGGATTCGATATTGATTTAAGCGTTGAAGCTGGTTTGGTCACATTGACCGGGTCGGTTTCTAATGCCGCCCAAGCACGAGCCGTTCTCGACGCAGCGAAATCGGCTAGCGGAGTGACGTCTATCGTAAATCAAGTTTCAGTTAAAGAGGTCACTACGGCCTCGAAGACTGCCACGACCCTGGCTTTTGCCGCTCAGTCGTTGGATGCAGATAATGCCGTAAAACAAGCTTTCTCGAGCGAAGAACTACCTTCATCAGTCGAGCTCGGTGGGGAACAAGGTTTAGATTTTGAACCACCCAAAATGGCAGATGACCAAACTAACGTTTCGCCAGCGGATGCTGCAATCACTGACGCCGCACTGGGTAAGTTAGGCAATGACAAGGGTGCCGGACTCCTTCGCAACTTTAACCTTGACCTATCGACGGTTGGCGGTGAAGTTTGGGTACGCGGTTACGTCGCCAGTGCCCAGCAAAAACAACATGTTTTGAAAACTGTTCAGCACATTCCAGGTGTAACGCGTGTTGTTGATGACATCACGATTTCTGGTAATAATTCGCAAGGAATGGTGCAACCTGCCTCAACAAGTCAAGCGATTCCGACTCCACCGCCGGTCGCGAGCATGCCTACGATGGGGCAAGCCGCATCAGCAGGTCCCCGGGCGTTTGCTCCAAGCATGGTTGCAAACTACCAAAGCGATACACCGAATCCTGGAATCCCGATGGCCGCTTCACAGGGTGGCATGATGATGAGCGGCGGTCAGACACCGATGCCTATGAACATGGGCCCATCCCATGGAGGTGGTGTTCCGCGGTACGATCAACCACAAATGCCTGGTTATGCATGGCCTAGTTACGCTGCTTATCCAAACTACTCGGCTGTGACTTATCCGAAACAATACAGCGCGTCGGCTTGGCCTTACATCGGACCATTTTATCCATATCCACAAGTTCCACTTGGATGGCGACGAGTCGCCCTGGAATGGGATGATGGACTATGGTACCTGGACTTCACCAGCAAGTAACGTTTTTTGGGTGCTTGTTCCGCAAAGCAAGTTAACCCAGTTAGCGAAGAAGGCCTTCATAGTAATATGGAGGCTTTCTTCGTTTCGAAACAACTTAACAATGAAAAACGCGACAGAAGGAAAAACGCGACAGAAGCTGTTTCAAATGAGCATCTCGCGAAAAGGATAAAACCCGCTCAGATGACGGCCTTGAGGTCTCGCGGCTCCTCACGCGTTCTTCCATCCAAGATGCACGCGACGTTAACATCGCCCAACACATTGATCGTTGTTCGACATCGGTCTAGAAACCAATCGACAGTCAGTAGCAGAGCAATCATCTCTACGGGTAAACCTACAGCGGTAAAGACTAATGTCATCGTAACTAAGCCAGCTTCGGGAATACCTGCCGCACCAACGGAAGCCACGATTGATGTAAGTATCACTAACACTTGTTGATAGATGCTCAGATCGACCCCAATCAACTGTGCAATGAAGAGTGCCGCAATCGCTTCGTATAACGCCGTTCCATCATTATTGAAGTTTGCTCCCACCAGCGATCCGAGACTTGCCGACTGCTCGCGCAACCCAACTTTCTCGCGGAGGCAAGCGTAGGTTACTGGCATCGTTGCAGTCGAACTTGCGGTGGAAAATGCCATGACGAGCGAATCTCGCATTCCTTGAAGTACATACAAAGGCCTCGCCCATGAAAAAAGTCTTATTCGAACCAAGTACCATGTTGATTGCAACAAAAGTGCCAAAATCACCGCAACAACAAAGGCACCTAAAGCCTTAAAAGGTTCAAAACCCTTCTCGCCGACAACGCTCGCAACAATGCACAACACACCGATCGGAACCAGGTGAATGACCCAATGCAGCACGACTAAAATCGCATCGTAGGCGACCCCCACAAGATCGTGAAACACTCCAATTGGACGGTCCTTCGTCTTGCGGAGCGCGACGCCAAAAGCGACGGCGATAATTATCACACCGATCACGTTCTGTTGGTCCCCTAGTGGACCAAAAAGGCTTTTGGGTATGTTGTTTACAATGATCTCGACCGGATTGGGCCCCTTCTGGGGCTTCTCTGATTTTCCTGCCGGCTCGACAGATGCAACAGGAAGGCTAGACCATTTCCCAGGCTGCAGCACATTCGCGACTGTCAAACCAATCAAGATTGCGACGGTGGTGTTCAACAATAGGAGCCAAATCAGTCGACCAGCTGATTTGGCAGGTATATCGGATGTCATCAAAACATGAATCACGGCGATGAGAATTAGCGGCGGCGCTATAGCACCCAAAAGCCGTAAGATGATCTTGCTAAAAATTTCAAGTGCTGATGCGTTAGGCCCCAATGCCAAACCTAATAACAAACCAATCACCAACGCAATCAATATCCGGACGTAAAGCGGAGTTTGATGATATACCTGAAACCAACCTTTCGATGCGTTCAACTCTGTTGACGAGTTGCTCAAAGGCGACGTGTCTGAGGTATCAAGGGAAGAATTCGCTTTGGCCATCTAGCCAGTCCGATCTTTCGTAGTAGCAATGATTTTCAGTTTAGTACAAAACAAATGTACCAAAAAATCAAACCTTCGATGGCGCTACGAAATCGTGTTGGCTATTGAATTAAAAATTTGCGTTAAGAAAAATCGTAGTCGGCCAATGCTTGGTCTACCGATTGAAGGTAACCTCGAGCCGAAACGCGAGGAACGCCGTTGGCAGGATTGACCGTGGAAAAACTCAATTCGCTGTGTCGGGCAAGGACGTAAACCAGCAAGTTTCCTCTTAAATCTTCACTGACAGCCAACTTAGACCGAGGAACCGAAGCTGTCATGATCGTACCGTTTTGATCAACCGTTGTGAGGAATGCTGTGCGTCTATCGTCGGCCAAAACGATCTCTGTGAAAATTGCCGAAGCAAAATCTCCGTTATCGCCATCGCGTCGGCTGGTCCAGGCTGACGTTCCGTCTGGGCGAACCAATCCAACCACACCCTTTTGCTTGATGTTGGGATAGGTGCCATAGAATGACGATGCCAAATTCTCAACCGCGACTGCTGAACTGCGATTCTGTGCTGAGAACTGGCTGTAATCGATGCCGCGCGTTGCGAAATTCACTTGAACATCCGCACCTCCAGGGGCGACAATTGTTCGTGTGACAGCGTTGTCACCAGCGGCATCGAGCAACAGGGATGGAACGACGTAGGCCACTGTGTAGCTGCCTGGAGGCAACAGATCGAAGGAGTACTGGCCTGTCGCGAGTGTTCGAGTTACTAGCGGAGTGATATCACTTGTTGAACCTATTGACCGTCCAGTTAGACGAACCTCTACGCCGCTTAGCCGTTGTTCATCACCGTCGATCGAGCCATCGTTATCATCGTCGATCCAGACCGTGCCGTTCACTATGCTCGGTACGAATGGAGCGATGTTCATTGTAACAGTAGCAATACCGGTTTTCGCATCCAACACACCATTAGTGGTCCCGTTGTCTCGTACTTCGTAGCTGAAACTGTCGGGGCCAGAGAATCCCGTAGGAGCCGTGTAGGTGATAGTCCCATCCGCGTTTAGGACGACTGTTCCAACCGTACTTGATGATCGTATCACCTGAGTAATGGTCAGGGACTGAGTGGATTCGTTTGGTGCGCCGCGCGATGCCGAAGCTAGCTCACTGGCCAGATTGACCGCTGTTGGAAGCGACGCGAAGCCGTTTCGACTTGCATTGATTGGTACAGGGGCATTGTTCACTTCTGTCACGCGAATTCGAAGTTGCCCTTGGGCAGTCAAGGCAGGACTTCCTGTGTCCGTAATGGTGTAACCAATGACCGCTTCACCATTGAAGAAATTCGCAGGAGTGTAGATCAAGTTGCCGCTTACCAAGCTGACCGTCCCAACCGTCGGATTCAATGGTAAAACGCCCGTTAGAGTAACGCTTTGATCGCGAAGTTCATCCAGAGCGGTTGATGGACCAGGTCGATCATTGATAACCACCGTTGAGCCTACAATTGTAATAGGAACTCCCTCGGAAGTCGTTGCAGTCGATCCATTGGCGACTGGCGCATCATTCACAGCGGCAACGGTTATGGTTACCGTCGCACTTGCCGATAACGCCGGCGATCCTGAATCAGTTGCCGTAAAGATCACCAATGCCTGACCATTGAAATCTTTGGCAGGGGTGAAGACTACGTTACCGTTAACGATAGCTGCTGAACCTGCGTTTGCAGTTGTGACAACCGCGTTGGAAATTGCAAGAGTTTGGTTTGACTCGTTGGTGCCAGCAGACGATCCCTCAAGGAGGAATGAAGAAGCAATAATTAGGGGAACATCTTCAATCCCATCGTTAGCCGACTTGTTCAATACCGTTGGTTGGTCATTGACTTCCGTTACAGTAATGTTCACTGTCCCGACTGCTTCAACGCTATCACTACGCGTATCAATCATGCTATACGTGAATGTAACTAATCCCGAGAAAAAGGGTGCCGGAGTGAAGGACAGCTTGTCGTCGCTTTGGTCGACAGTTCCGTTGTTGAGAAGCTGTACCGTTCCCTGGCTAGCTAAAGGGGCAGTAAAGCCGAGCAGTTTTTTCGTCTCGCCCGAATTGATCAAATCGTTAGCCAAAACATCAATGGTTTTCGCCCCAGAACCCTCTAGAACGGTATCTACGTCAGCGACTGCAAAAGGAAGAACCGGAGGCGCGATGAACACTGAAGCTGTAGCGTTGGATCGCAGCCCACCATCATCTTCAATAGTATAAGTAAAGGACTGCGTCAGATTGAAAAGCCCGGTTCCTGCAGTGAAGAGAACTCGCTGGCCATCGGCACTAATTGATATGCTACTGGACGCAGCATTAGGACCGGATAATTGTCCCAACTGGACGATACGAATCGTATCGGACGATTCGTTGGTTGGTCCAGCGCTATCGTTCCGCATTACGAATAGGTCGTAAACGACGCCAGGAAGATTCGAGATCGTAAAGCCTGCCGCACCCGTATCGTCGACTGCTATGGGAGCATCATTTACAGATTGAACAGCAATAGTGAAGGTCGATCGAACGCTCGTCTCAATTGGCGTTCCGTTGTCTTGAGCAATCGCACTAAAGACAAAGTCACCGAAGAAGTTCGCGCCTGGGTTAAACACGGCAGAACCTCCGCCAGCACCCAATGAAATGCTTCCGACGGGATTGCCGCCAATTGAGACAGTCGTGATTGCAGTGACATCGGTCAGAACAACAGTCTGCGAGACCTCCGCTCCAACACCTGCCGGACCAGGACGGAACAATTGCGAGGCAAGGATGACTAACTGCGCATCTTCATTCACGCTCAGGCTAGGACTGTTTGCTTCTGGCGGATCATTTACCGGAGTGACGTTAACCGTGATTGTTGCTACCGCCGATAGATTTGCGGGATTGATTCCGTTGTCAGTCCCAACAACGGTGAACAATACCGGTCCAAAGTAATTCGCTAACGGCAAGATGGCAATGTTACCGTTCGCATCGCGAGAAACTGTCGCTCCAGTTTGTCCAGCAACCAACGCTGGTATTCCAAAAGTAACGGCTTGAGTCGTCTCAAGCGGACCAGGCGTGAAGATTTGGCTTGGAGTAATGATCAACGGAGTGGCTGAGTCTTCAGCGACATCAAGCGTTGGTGCGGGTGTCGTGACTACTGGCGCATCGTTGACTTCGTTGACCGTCACCGAAACGTTGGCGGTACTTCGATCGCCTACGTTGCTGACAACCGTGTATGAGAAGGTAGCAGGGCCAAAGTAGTTTGCAGCAGGCGTGAAGACGACCGTTCGACTGTTGGGCAGGAAGGTTGCCGAACCAACATTCGCAGGAGGCTGAGTAACACTCTCCACGACGAACGAGGTACCGGTAATAAGGGTCGCTGTAACAGGTATGTTGGTTGCACCGCTGTCTTCAGTTACAGATGTGGTGATGTCGTCCGCTTGTACGTTTTGAACAAAGCGAATTTGAAATGGTACTGGGAATGCAATGGAGCTGTCGGGGATCGCCGTGTTGCTTCCGAACAGCAAGAAGTTTGCTTGAGCGGATTCTGAAGAACCAATATTAAAATCGACAGTTCCAGTTCCGGTTGAGCGGAAGGTCGTGTCAAAGATATTGACGAATGATCTTGCAAAGCCAGGGGCTGGGGGAATCTCAGTGGTCGCCGAAAATCCGCCCGCATCATCGAGTTCAAATCCGACGCCAGATACAGTTCTGAGCGCCGCGCGCGGACCGCCAGAATAGATAACTGAGCCACCGTTCGAAAGGGCGTTAGCTGGTTGTGAAAAGGCTGCTCCCAAAACGAGGTTTGTATTAGGGTCAGCCGACGTGGAAATGCTTCGCGTGACAGTGTTAGCGTTGGAAGACTGGAGGTTTGTCACCAAAAAAGTTGGATCAGTAACATTCTGCCGAGCTTGAGACAGAAGATACGAGATTTCAAAAAAGATGTTTCCATCTTGGGCAAAGGTTCCCACTCTCACATTGCTGACGCCACCAAACAAGGGTCCCACTGCGTTGCGGATGTTACTTGAAGTCGTGATTGCGTCGAGTGTTACAAACCCATCAACATCGGTCGAATTAGCGACGTTTATAAGCGAAGTGCTTTGACCACCAAAATTGAGTGAGAAATTACCTCCGATTAAATTACTAGAAAAAGATAAGCCCTGATACTCTCCCCAGAGGACTTGAGCTAACTCCGTATTTGGGCTTCCCACAGTGCTGTAGTTCACGTCGACATAAGCCGAGAAGACACCTAACGAAGTACCAACACCGGCGGTAGTTCGCTGATCTTGTGCTTGAACACGTAACCGAAATACTTCACCTGCTGGCAACGTATAATTGCCGCTTGCATCCGGAGTTACAGCCAGGCCTGTCGAGGAAAAAACTTGGGGACGAACGCCTACCAAAATAGGATCAAGACCTTCTGCGTCCGATCGATTCAGTTGGTTGATCACAACCAGCGCATCCAAGGCTGACAAGTACCCATCGCGATTGACGTCGACCATCGGAGAGCTGGTTACATCGGTCGCCGCAATTGCTTGACCGACACCTAATGGCGAAGCACTTCGGGACTGAGAATTTAGAGCATTGATTACCAGCAATGCGTCCAACGGTGTCACAGCAAAGTCACCGCTGACATCATTTGCGATAAGTGGGTTATACATCGCGACGGCCGTATCGGCTGCCATCAGCTCGCGACGTTCAAGTCCTTCGACTAACAGTCGACGAGTATTCATCCTTCGCTTTACCTGCAGAGTGCCTTTACGCTTGCCGCCAGAGAATCCTTGGTAGAAGTCTCGTCCAGCTGTCGAATTCGACCCCAAGGGGGTTTCTGAAGAACTCATACAGCCCGAGTTCAACAATTGGCGATCGTTCGATCCACTCATCGATAAAATCCATCCAGAGAAAAAAGCAATTAACCTTCGGAAATTGTGGGGCGTTTTCAAGCAAAAACGACACAACTGCATTTCGAAGTATCAAAACAGTAAGCCTTGAGATTAGTCTCCACTCACCCACAATTCAATGGACTTAATACCCCAACTTACGCTAATTCTCCAACCCCTTACGATGACGTAAGTCGGATAATCAGCACTTTCGGGAGGACAAAGATCCATGAATTGTGTCTGACATGACGAATCTGAGGAAAGTTCCTGCATTATCGTTAGATCCGTTAAAGAAAACAGATCGTAGAAACCGAAGGGCCACAATAATTTAGTGACCGGATCTGGCAACGAGACCAGCTAGGAAGCCGCCGCGAAAACCTCCGTCAATGTTGACCGCTGCAACATTGGATGCACAGCTGTTCAGCATTGTTAACAACGCGGAAAGTCCGCCGAAGTTTGCTCCGTATCCAATACTTGTGGGGACCGCAAAAACGGGAACGCCGACGTGCCCGGCAACGACACTTGGTAAAGCCCCCTCCATCCCCGCTATCACGACAATCGCTTTTGCTGATCGCAACTGCGTTAGCCGACTTAGTATCCGGTATGGGCCAGCAACACCGACGTCTTGAATCCAAAATGCCGAAACCCCCATCCAAGCAAGCGTTTCTAACGCCTCCTCAGCAACATTTGAATCGGTCGTCCCCGCTGTAACCACCGCAACCGACCGGATCTCTCTGGTATCCGGAGAGACAAGCATACCTGTTCGGATCACGGTTTCTGGCAAGCCAGCGGAAGCCCTCAAAGCCCTATTCCCAAGCGATTCCATGGGTTCGGGTTTGGGCAATGTACCGGACTGCTTGGCAGGTGACTCCCCTGCGACGCTCCAAGCCAGCGGCTCTCGCGATGCGTGAACTCGAATCGTTCTCGCGCGAGAGTTCCACCGAACGTGGACGAATTGTTCGCCGATTGCACGCGCTTGCTCCACGTTGACTCGCGTTGCTAAAACCTCCTGATGTTCCTCTTTTAAAAGCGAACTCAAGATGCGTCCAACGGCAGCGACCAAACTGTCAATCGTCTTCCCCTCGGCATAAACAACCTCGGGAAAACCCGTTCGCCGAGCTCGATCGACATCCGCTGTCACCCCGCCATCGCTCACTGATACGGATTGTAAAATTCGCTCGCTCAGCTCGGTCGGCGATAACAAACCTGACTGAAAATCGAGAATCGCTTGCTTCACACGAGGGTCTGGGTTGTTGTTTTGGCTCTTGGAATTTGAATCAGTCAAAGTGAATTTGATTTTCTTTAAGAACAGGTATTGAACGGTGGGCTAGGGCAGGGGAGCCGCTGAATCGACAGTCTCCACCGCCACGTACTCACCACCATCGGGAGTCAGCATCGCCTGGATGGTACTGATCGGGGTCTGAGGACTCAGAGCGACCCCGTTTCCATCTACTGTCGCAACAAGAGCAAAGTTAGCAAAATTTCCGCCGATGTCTGTAACCGGTCGCGTACCAATCTTGACGCCGGTGGTGTTATCCAAATTACTCGGTTGCGTCCACGAAAAACCACCCTCTTTCGTTTCGACAATTAATATCGTCTCCGACGAATCGTCAATCACTTCCGCGACACTATCCGAAAAAGCGTTCGGAAACATTGTTCCAGGGCCAACGACAAATGCATAATTAGACTCGTAAAGACTCAGAGCCATGTTGTTGCCGGCAATCGAAAACATCGGAGGCATTTCGCGAATCAAAAGCGAGTTAGTTGGACTGTCCCACGGTTGTGCCAGTTGAAAACGGGTGTAGAGTCCGTTATACCCGAGATACGGCAGCAGTAAGACTCGCCAAGAATACAACGGCGAGCCACTCGGATCGCTCACAGTCGGAGTCGGATAGGAACCAAAGTCTTGGCGATAAGCGTTGAGTGCTTTCGCGATCTGTTGAATATTGGAAACCGAACCTAATCTTTTCCGATCCTCGAACGCACGCTGCGCTGATGGGATTAACAACCACCCAACCACTCCAAACGCAATCATCAGCATGCTCGCCATGACGGCGATTTGAAGAGCCAACTTCGTCATTTGCTTTTTCGAGCCGCTTAACCCAAAGGCGGATATAATTGAACGCGGTTGATGGTCGTTGGAAGCCTTGCTCGTTGAAGCAATATTAACTTCAGCAAGCTTGTTATTTGCGATACCAAGCGAAGCAGGGGAGGGGAGGGTGACCTGTTTTCCACATTCGGCACACGGACCGCTTTGGCCAGCAAAACGATCTTCGACCAGCGTTCGCGCGTGGCAAAATGGACATACAAAATTAAACGGCATAGTTACGCTCCACAAGAGTCGATATGCGAAACAACTTGAGTCGTTTGAACTGCTTGATCGCTCGTAGAAACTTTAGCTCCCCTCACTAAGCGGACAGCAGTCATAATCGCTTGTGTCATCCCACTCGACTTCGCTATTCCGCGCCACGCAATATCGTGCGCCGTTCCATGAGCAACACTGGTTCGAATGATTGGGATTCCAAGCGTAATGTTCACCGCGTCGAACATGTCGAGCAGCTTCAGGGCAATATGTCCCTGATCGTGATACATAGCGATGACTGCGTCGTAGCGTCCCGCAGCAGCCGCAGGCATCAGCGTGTCAACACTCAGCGGCCCCGACACATTCCAACCCAGCCCGCGAGCTTGAGAAACTGCCGGTGCAATCAATCGTGTTTCTTCATCGCCGAACAATCCGCCCTCGCCACAATGCGGATTTAGAGCCGCAACCGCTAGGGCAGGGCAGGGGGGCAAACCGAGAGAAGTGCGAAGCTTAGTAAAAGTATTTTGAGCAAGCTCAATCGTTTCGAAAATCGACTTTTGATTCAAATGCTCGAAGACCTCACGCAACGCCATATGCAGCGTCACATGCACAACCCCCAGTCCAGCCGCACCACCGCGTGTACGAACACTAGGCACTCCCAGCTCCGAGTCGCGTTCGCGGTTACTGTCCTGCGAAGAACCTTCGCTCTTCCAATTCGGTGGTAGATACAGCATCATCGCGAATTGGTCTACCTTGCACAGCGACGCGAGCAATTCGGTATGACCAGGCCAGTCATGGCCGGCGAGCTGCAACGCGCCCTTATGCAGAGGAGCTGTTACGATCGCATCCAATTCGCCGGCGAGTGCCGCCTTCGCGCCAGCCACTAATGCATCATGCGCTGCAGCACCTCCAAATGCCGATACTTTTCCGGGCGGCAAAAGATCAGCTTCCGAAGGCCCCGCTTCGTAGCAATAAATAACTCGCGACAATTGTGTGCTTGGTAGCGCTGCAATGAAAGAGCGTTCAAGCCTTTCAACTGGTAAAACATCTTGATCCGATCCTACCAGCTTCAAAGCTCGTCGCAGTAACGCGACTCGACCAATCACTACCGGCTGGCATTCCTTCAGCACGACCGCTTCCTGCAATGCTCCTGAGATGATCTCTGGCCCTACGCCTGTGGGATCACCCATCGTCACACCAATAATCATTCCGTACAACCTAGTCTAAAATAGTTTATCAAAGCGTCGTAATTTTCTTTACTGCATTCTAATCCATTTAACATCATTCGGCGTCCCACCATGCGAGCAATCATCCAACGTGTCCTTTCTAGCCACGTCGTCGTCGAAGAGAAAAATGTCGCCGCGATCGAAAAAGGACTTTTGGTTTTACTCGGGGTAGGGCAGGGGGACAACCAAGCGATTTGTACTTACATGGCAGATCGAGTCGCGGGCCTGCGGATTTTTTCCGACTCCGATGGAAAGATGAACCTCTCCGCAATTCAACTTGAATTGCCGATCTTGGTTGTAAGCCAATTCACGCTCTACGCGGATGTTCATCGCGGACGC
>JANODQ010000763.1:0-2090 GCA_031412775.1 Pirellulaceae bacterium
AGAACTGGTCAATTCTGGCAATTTTTTCGAGCCGATCTGGATCTTTCTTGTGGTGTGACAAATCGTGGTGACCATCAGCAATGTTGATATCGCGGAATGATCGATTGCTTCCGTCGTGAGCAAACATAAACGTTGCGACGCGGGTTGAATCGGTTTCAAATGCGAGCGCGAGAACGTCTCCCATCAATCGAATATGAGCGCCGTAGCTATCGGGAATTCCTGAAGGGGTGGGGTGATCAGGATCATGCGGTAGTCCAAACTGCTCCGACTTTTGAATGCGTTGCTCGATGTCTCGGATTCCAGAGAGATACTCGTCGAGCTTATAGCGATCCTCGCGTCCTAATCGTCGATGGACTTCGTTGGTTTCTTCTTTCAAGAAATCAAGCATCGACAGTTGGCTGGACTGACGAAGTTCATAGTTCGCTTGACGTTGACCGTGAGTTCCGTTGCCGAAAAGTCTTTCAAAAACTAATCGCGGATTTGATTCCGGAGCGACCGGAGTGCGTTCGTCTGCCCATGCAAGATTAAATTGATAAGCACATGCGTAACCCGAGTCACAGCCACCGGACCGGCGGACACCATCGCAGGACAATTCGAGCGATCGCAATCGAGTTTGGTCTGCGAACTTCTGTGCAACAATTTGATCTGCGGAAACGCCAAGATGGATATCCGTTCCTGCTGTCTTAAGCGGTCGTGAGCCAGTCAAGTACGTCGCGTTAGCTCGTGCGTGATCGCCGCCACCATCTTTTCCGCCGATAGCATGCTTGTGAGAGAGCCCGCTAATGAATCGGAGGTCGTTCCGGAACGGCTCGAGTGCTGCTGTTGATCGGTTGAAAGTAAGCGATTCATTTTCACCACCTGGGCGCCAGTGCTCCATGTTGACTCCGTTCGGAACATACAGATAACATAATCGTATCGGCGACGATGTCTCAGTCGCAGCGACCGCAGAAGGTACCGAGCTTGGCAGAGCAGGCAACGCGAGGGCTAGTCCGGACGCCTTCAGGAAGCTTCGACGTGTCGCTGATAGATGGTTGTTTGTACTGGTCATTGGGACGGTGTCCGTGAAGTTAATAGTTGGTGCGTTGTTCGGGATCGCGTCAAAGGGGACTGTAGATACTCAAAAGGGCTGGATGGTGCGTGTTGTGTTTTGCGACAGTCTTTGGGATTGGGTGTCTTTTGGTAAGTCTTAAAGCTGCGACGAGTCGCAGCAGTCCAAAGGGTTTTGTTACTTGGCTGCGGCTACGGCTTCGCTGTCGGTGGTGCGACAATGTGTGAAGGGGACGCTGGTAAGAATCGCGCGGTAGAGCGTTTTCATACTTCCATTGTCTTTTTTCAGCTCCTCAACAATGTCGTCCACCGCCGTTGTATCGCGATAGGTCAATCCTCGTCCAAGAGCGAAAGTCATTAGCTTTTCAGTCAAGCAGCGATAGAAATCTACTTTACGCTTATCGGCGAGTAGCTCCGCTAACTCGGCAACGCTTGCGAAGGTTTCGCCGCTAAGTAATTTACCTGATGGATCGATCGGTTGATCGGGTTCTGCGGGGCGACCGCGAAATGCGGAACGTCCTTTTTCGACGTCTCGCCACTGACCTATCGCGTTGAAGTTTTCCATAGCCAATCCCAGAGGGTCCATGCGGTCATGACATCCGGCACAACCTGGATCACGTCGATGGAATTCCAGGATCTCACGTAGCGACGCGTTCTTGAGGTTGCCAGTTTTGGATTCTTCGAGTGCGGGAATGTTTGGCGGGGCGGGAGGTGCTGGTGTACCGAGCAAGTTATCCAGCAAAAACAAGCCACGCTTCACAGGGCTTGTGCGTGTTGGGTTGCTAGTAACGACCAACAGCGAACCGTGGCTTAAGATACCGCGGCGATGACTCTCGGGTGGGAAGTCTACCTTCCGCATCTTTTCGCCTCGAACTCCTTCGATACCATAAAAATTGGCAAGCGATTCGTTCAAAAAGGTGTACTTGGCATTAAGAAGTTCCTCCGCCGGGCGATTCGCAACGAGCAAGTGTTGATACATCGACAGCGTCTCCTTGGTCATCGCCTGACGTACCTTCCAGTCGAAAATGTCGTTCGCTTCTTCG
>JANODQ010000764.1:0-7766 GCA_031412775.1 Pirellulaceae bacterium
CGGTGAAGTGTATCTCGCGGTTACGGACGCTGGAAAAGAAGTTGCGATCAAACAAGTGCGTAGGAATCTTGATGTGGAGTTGCGTGGAGCATCCCAATGCCTGAATCTTCGACATCCAAACCTTGTTGACCTGCTCGATATTCGCCAAAGCGAATCGGACTTCGGTTGGATCGTCATGGAGTATGTGCCCGGGAAGAGTCTTCGTGAACTGCTCGATGAATCACCTGATGGATTATCGCAAGAGGACGTGATGACCATCTTTGGTCAGCTCGGTGCCGGAGTTCACTATCTGCACGAACAAGGCATTGTGCATCGTGATCTCAAACCTGCGAATGTTTTTATCGAAAATGGCTTGGTCAAGATTGGCGACTACGGATTAGCGAAGTTCATTTCCAAATCGCAGCGTGGTGGCCAGACCGAGAGTGTTGGAACGTTCCACTATATGGCTCCCGAGACTGGTAACGGCCAGTATGGTAAAGAGATCGACATTTACTCGCTGGGGATTTTGCTTTTTGAAATGCTCACCGGAAGCGTTCCTTTCGATGGTGAATCTCCGCAGGAAATCATTTTAAAGCACCTCGCCTCACTTCCTGATTTATCCTTGGTGCCACTCGCTTTTAGAGACACCATCGCACGGGCGCTCCACAAGGACCCTCAGTCTCGATTTCATTCCGTCGCTAATATTTTGAGCTCGCTGAACATTGCAATCGACCGCAGTGGAATGGCAGTTCAGCCGCAGAAGAACCTCGAGCTAAATAGCTCGCCGTTGCCAAGTTGGGATGCGATCAAGCGACATTTTGGAGTTTCTACGCCAGTCGCGAAAACGTCATCTGCATCAAAACCCACATCAAATTCAGCAACAAAACCCGTAGCGAGTCGCTCGCCGGTAGTGACGTCTGCATCGAAGTATGTCGGTTTGCGACCGGTGCGTTATGCGCAGGAACCAATCGCAAATGCCGTGCTTGGAATGTTTGCAGAGATTCAACGGTGGTTTGGTCAGATACCGCATAACTCACCTTGGTACGGCGTCGCGTTGGCTATTGTCATTGTGATTGTCGTGGCACGTGGCGTAGCAGTTTTGCCGTTCATTGCAACTTTATTGCTTTGTTACATCCCGTACTTTATTGTTTGGTCGTTGGTCAGTTCTTATCAACCTCGTAATGTATCCGAGCAAAATGTTGCACTGAAGCAATTAGTGCGAATGGCATCGCTCCCTGTCGATCGCGTGCCTGATTTAGTCGATCACAGTGTCCCCGAAGCGATTTCATCTTTGCCCGATGTTTCCCGACCAGTCGCAGCATCCATAGGTAGTCGGAAACCGTTTCGTAATTTTGCTCAATGGCAATCGCACAAGCGAGCCCAACTGGCACAAAAGTCGACGATCGATAATTGGATTGAGTGGACGTGGTCGATTGTTTCCTCCACTACAATTGTGAGCATCTTGTCAGTCGTAGGTTATTTGATTGCGATTGCGGTCGCACCGACGCGGGTGGATTCGTCACATTTTATCTCGGCGGGAACGTGGACCGCCGTTATGACATTGATAATGACATGGACCGTCTTATTCATCGGCAAGCGATGGGAGCGACGCGAGGAAGATGGGCTTATGTTCCGCTTCACGCTCTTGACTGTCGGGCTTGGGGTAGGTGCGGTTGGGTACGGGTTGAGCGAATTCCTGCAAGTCCCCTGGGGCAATGTGACTTATTTCCAGAGAGACTCAGAACCGCGGACATGGCCTCGTTTCCATAGCGGTCTCGCACCGTTGTTGCCTGCTTTCATGGCTTACTTTGCTATGCTGATGGGGCTTGTGAAATGGTGGCGGCAATCGGACATTCTCCGTAAACATCGCTTCAGTGTTTTCAGTGTGTTATGGGCAATTCTTGCTGCGGTCATTCTGAGTGGTTTCGTTTTCTTTCCAACTCCTTGGTGCTTGATTGTTGCAGGAGCAACCTCGCTTGCCTTACAGATGTCGACACCTTGGATCGATTCAAAACTGGAACGACAATCATGATCTCGAGTATCGCATCAAAACTTCGGTGCAGTTTTTTGTTTTTTTTTATTGTTTTTGGGTGCTTAATGCATTCAAACGTGACTGCTGCTGCCACTGCTGAGAAAGCTGTTGAGAAAGTTGAGTCTGATTCGACAAATGTCGCCAGCGAGCTTGATTCGCCTGTTTTAAAGTCAGATCCGTTGTATACCGATGACAGACCGGATTGGGTTGCGACTCCTGATGTGCTTGATGGCAATGTGCATCGAGTGACGTTCTCCACAGAACTACTGGAGTCTGAGGAAGCCTGCCGGGCGCAATTAGATAAGGTTATTCTTGATGCGGGTCGACGGTATGTAAACCAGCATGTTATCTCAGAACCGGTTGCCCAGAAGCTGAGTGGGTTAAATGCGTCCTGGGTACGCGAAAACTGGTTGGTACCCAGTCGAGAATGGGTCGCCGTATTGGAGCGACCTTCGGGCACTTATTATCAGCTTTGGGGGCAAATGGAGATTTTTCCAGAGGATCGTCAGCAAGTCATTGCTTGGTATCATGATTCGGAGATTCGTCGTCGAAGTGTGGTTTGCTTATTCTTGAGCTTGAGCGTTGGAGGGTTTGCTGGGGTTGCAAACATGGGCCTGCGATTTTGGAAGCACCGGAAGCGAACGTAAAGACGCTCTTTGCTTGGACCTTCCCAGGCGTAATGCGTACAAAGCAGGTCTCTGCCGAAGTGGGTCTCTCTCGAAGCTGCAGAAATGACGTGCTGGCGGACTGTCACTCGGTCGTCGATTTGATTTGTCCGCACAGACAGCCGACTGCTGTCCGAGTACAATCTTGCGATCGGTATTTTCTTGAGTATGTTCGCTAGTTTGATTGGTTGTAATGGCATTGTTGGTACGAGGATTAGATTCTGTTCCGCAAGAAGCTTGCGATGGTGCAATTGCGATTGGTAACTTTGATGGGATCCATCTTGGGCATCGTCAATTGGTTCGTTTGCTTATCGACCAATCGCAGCGAGTCGGAGGGCCATCGGTGATTCTTACCTTTGATCCCCCTCCGCTCAAGCTGTTGCGACCCGATATGCTTCCCCCAGCATTGACATGGATGGAGCGGCGAGCGGAGATTCTTTTCAATCTGGGAATCGACTACGTCATCATTATCGAGACAACTCACGAGTTACTAGATCTATCGGCCGAAAATTTTTACAAGCAAATCCTAGTCGATCAATTGAATGCCAAAAGCATTATCGAAGGGCCTAATTTCCATTTTGGAAAAGATCGACGCGGAGATATCCAACTGCTCGACGAGCTTTGCCAACAGCATGGCGTTCATCTGACGATCGCTGATGGACAATCATCCGCGGGGCATTGGGTATCGAGTTCGCGAATTCGTGCTTTGATTGATTCGGGCGACATTCGTGAGGCGAATAAGTTGCTACTGGAACCGTATCGGCTTCATGGTCGCGTCGTTCAAGGGGCAGCGCGGGGGCGAACGATTGGCTTTCCTACGGCAAACTTAGAAGACATCGATGTGTTGGTTCCGCCTCATGGAGTTTATGCTGGTGGAGTCACATTTGGGGAGGTGAACTATCCAGCGGCGATTCATATTGGGCCGAATCCTACTTTTGCCGAGAACGCTACGAAAGCCGAAGTCTTTGTAGTAGATTTTTCCGCTGATTTGTATGGAACGATGTTGGAAGTCGAATTGCTCGATCAGATTCGAGGCGTCAAGAAATTTGATGGAGTAGAACAATTGGTAGCCCAATTGAAAGTCGACGTGGATAAAGTACGACAGATTCACCAAGCGTATTTTTTGTAGCTCTTGGTCATAAGGACAGTCAGATGAATCTCCTCAAAAATCGTAGCGGAAAGATTCGCCGGTACCTCGCGTTATTGATTGTCGCGTTACCTATCATTTTGCTTACGATGCTTCCGACGATCGCATCAATGCGATGGGTTTACGCAAGGCTGTTGAATCAAGTTGCGGTGCAAGGATTCGACTTGGACATTGAATCGGTGAAGCTGAGTTGGTTTTCGCCGTTGCGGCTAGACGGGCTAAAACTGCGGGAGACGAATAAGCCTGATGCGTTGCTGACGATTCAGACCATCAAGACAGATCAGGGGCTTTTGAGTTATCTGTGGAATGGGCTGCGAGCCGCTCGCATTGATCTTGTTTCGCCGAGGATCGATGTGGAGTGGATTGACGATCAAACCAATCTACAACGACTGGTCGCAGCTATCGAAGGTCACATTGGTACGAGTGGCCAAGCAGAGCCAACCAAGTCGCTTCGTCCGTTGCAAGTACAATTGGTTGTGGATGATTTGCAAGTAATGCTGAACTCCGATAAAGAGCCCTCTTCGCTAGTCGCCCTGAAGGGTATTCATCTGGATGGAACTTATACTCGTAACGCTGAAGGTTCGTTCGTGCATCTGGAGCCCACAAAGATACTATCGGATACAGAACTAACGCCCGAGCTGATACGATTGGGCATGGGCTATGCGATTCCGCTGCTTGCCAAATCAGCTTGGTTTCAGGGCCGCGTTTCATTGGAAACAGGTGTAATTGACATCCCAATCGATTCTCCGTTACAGTCCAAGGGGACTGCGGTCATTACGTTGCATGAAGCCAAGAGTGGTCCGACCGAACCAGAGGTAAGGCGACTGCTGGACATTCTTGCCAGACTTCGTGGAACCGAAAGTGTTTATGAATTGGTCTTTATCGACAACTCCAAGATCGAGATCGCAGTTGCTGATCAAAAGGTTTTCCATAAAGGGCTCGAGTTTGGATTTCCAAGAATTGACCCAAGGTTACAACTGTCGAGTGCTGGGAGTGTTGAATTGGTAACTCGAGCACTCGATTTGATCGTGAATGTTCCTGTTCCATTGGAGCAACTAGCAAGCCGCGAGAAGATTCGAGAGTTGGGTGTGCCGACGATTGGCGTCGCGGTGCGTGGAACGTTGGATAAGCCTCAAGTAGATCTATCAGCAATGCGTGGCGAGTCGGCAGATCTTATTGCTTTGGTGCGACAACAACTTGGTGGTGAAGCACCCGCTGTTAGTGCGGCACTCAGCGCAATCGAAGGACTATCCGGTGGGGAAGCTGATGTTGCAATCGGAGCCGCTGTCGATTTGATTCGCGAGATCCAACGCCGCCGCCAAACCAATCGCGAAAGCCAGACTAATCGAGACAGCCAAGCCAACCCTGAAGGAATTAATCCCGAAACTGCGACTCCCGCAGCACCAGGTCCACAACCAATCCGTGATGCTCTGCGAAATCGCTTGCGACGCGATCCTTAGTTTGCATTTATTACGCGTGAATCAGAGCCACCACACCCATTGCGACGAATCAAGACAATCTCATTAGTGGCTCGTTTGTGGCTCGATTTTCGCTTGGGTACGAGAAACTCGTCTTGTGGCGAGTAGGGGGTTCCGAGTACTAGGGTAGTCAGGGGAGATTCAGCTTGCACCTTGATGAATTACCGTTGAGAAGCGATATGCCTCGGCGAGGATAATGACGATGAACCAATCCAAACCCATTCACGGTTTTCGGGAGTTGTCTCGCAACGGATTCACGCCGATTTTGTTCGGTAGCATGACGTTTCTCACAAGCTTTTTTTCGGGATGTTGTTCAACTCCGCAGACTTATCCAACTCCCTATGGTTCAGCTTTTCCGGCCAACAACATGCAAGGGATGCCGATCAATTCAGGAGTCTTTGCACCGCCATCGATCAATTCGGCTGCGATGCCGCCAGGGTATACTGCAGGGACAGTTCCTCAAGGCTTTAATGTGACGCCGCCACAGGGAACTATTCCAATGGGGTCAATGCCGATGGGTTCAGTACCAATGGGGTCAGTACCACCATCGCAAGCCTTTCCGGCTGGTACAATGCAGCCAACCAATCCATCGCTTCCTCCGTTTGGAGCACCAAGTTCCTCGTTCCCGCCTGGCTATCCACCAACGGGCTATCCACCAACGGGTTATCCTCAAGGGGTACCGATGAACACGATGATTCCGCCATCGCAGCCCTTTTTATTCGGTCGATAAAACAGAATGATTGAATGTGCGAATATCAAAAAGTCCGTCATTCAAAATCATTACGACGTTAGCACGCTCTTTTACAGGCTACTTTGGGGACAGCATATTCATCATGGTTTCTGGAATGCTGACGAGTCCCCTTCGGTCGCGCAGATTCAACTAACGCAACAACTTTCAAAGCTGGCTGGCATTCAACGTGGTTGCGTAGTTTATGACATTGGTTGCGGCATGGGTGGGTCAAGTCGTTGGCTTTCGAAGAATATGGATTGTCAGGTGACAGGTGTCACGCTGAGCCCCTTTCAGCGATTCTGGGCAGCAACCGAATCTCGCATAGGGCGTTACGAAACGCGGCCAAAATTTCTTAGGGCGGATGCCGAGGTTATCGATTTTCCAGATCAGTCGGCCAACGTTGTCTGGAGTATCGAATGTACAGAACATTTGTTTGATAAACCTGCATTTTTTGCCCGAGCAGCACGCTGGATAAAGCCCGGCGGCTGCTTCGCTCTTTGTGCTTGGTTAGCCGGTGAATCGCCGATGACGGATTCAAAGAACGCAGAAGCTCTCAAAGTTTGCGAAGGAATGTTTTGTCCATCCCTTGGAAGTCAGTCCGACTACGTTAGCTGGTTTGAAAAGGCTGGTTTAGAAGTCAACACGAAGACAATTTGCACGGACCAAGTAAAGCAAACTTGGGAAATCTGTCGCCAACGCGTTGAACGAACCGGGGTGCGTTATCTCGCGAAAGTGCTCGGCAAGAATCACGTGCTGTTCTTAGATCACTTCGATGCGATTCTCAATGCGTACGATTCAGGTGCGATGGAATACGGGATGTTTGTTGCAGTGAAACCCGATTAAACCGTCACCAGCGAGAGGGCAATCAGTGTTGACTGATGGCGATACCAAGCATGCCGCCGCTGAAAATGATGCTCCAAACTCGCTCCTCGGTCGGTGGTGGCACTTGAGTCAGCAAGAATGGGCAGAACTTCCATTGGTTTGTTGCGACTATGACGAACGTCATTGTTTAGTAGAACTTTCCCGTTTTCTAATTGATTAGTCGATGCTGATTACAACAACGCGATGAAGCATGAGCCAGCAATTCAAGCCTGAATTCTATATCTTTTCCGACGATTCATCTTGCATGACAACACGCAAAAAAGCTATCAACTCGAGCTAGTGCAAGCTATCGACATGAGCAAATCTCCTTAGGATCGCGACGAAAACCAAATGCTACCTTCGCGGTGGGCCAAGAGACTTAAAATGCAGGAAAGTGCCCAACGCAGTTGGTGCCGCGTGGGGTTTGTCGTTTTCGCGGGGCTGCCCACGGCATTGACGATCGCATGGTGTTTGTGGAGCTTGAGTCCGTTCTCACGGATGGTCGCAAGGTCCGCTTGGGAAAGGCAAATCGCTGGAGTGTTGGGGGTAACGGTTCAAATCGATCATGTTCATGTGATCGCTCCCAACCGATATCGCCTTCGCGGTCTTCGTCTTACTCATCCTGAAACAAAGCAGCTTATTGTTACTTTCGATCAAACCGATCTTGTGGAAAGCATAAACGGTGGTCGCCAGGAGTGGTTGATGCTACTGAAGAAGGGGCGTCTAGCAGTTGAGCCGCTTCGGTTTTTGGTATCACAGATTCACGAACGTTGGTTATGCCAACCACAGCAAAGCTATCCGCGATTTCATTGCAGTGCTGATGACGTATCCGTATTCAAAAACGATGAACTGGTTCTCGAGTCGGTCCGCTGGG
>JANODQ010000765.1:0-9943 GCA_031412775.1 Pirellulaceae bacterium
CTGGCTAAGTGCAGAATTGAAGCAGTAGGACAAAAATAGTGAAACCACTTCGTCACGCAAACCCGGCAGAGTAGCCTGATCAAACATTCGCAGGTGTCCCCGCCATCCTTTCCCTCATGCTTAACAAAGTAATTACAAAAGAAACCATCAGTATGGCTTGGCTAGTCGTACTGCTTTTGTTTCCGGTTGCGTTGTTGAACTATCTTGATCGACAAATGATTGCGGCCATGAAGACGTCGGTGATGTCGGACATATCGGGGATGGCCAGCGAGTCGCAGTGGGGCTACATGCTTGGCCAGTTTAAATGGTCTTACGCGTTCTTTAGCCCGATCGGAGGGCTGCTAGCGGACCGGGTAAGTCAACGCTGGACAATCGGAGCAAGTCTTGTTTGCTGGTCGGCAATCACATTTCTTACAGGCTTCGTGGATAGTTTTCAAGGCTTACTGTGGACGCGAACAGCGATGGGAATAAGCGAAGCGTTCTACATCCCAGCGGCCCTTGCTATCATATCGGACTACCATATTGGGCCGACGCGATCCAAGGCGGTAGGTGTTCATCAGATGGGAATTTATTGCGGAGTGATACTCGGCGGCTTTGCAGGGTACGCAGCAGATTCTCCTGCAGTGGGTTGGCGATTAACATTTCAAGTCATTGGAGTAATTGGAATTGCGTACGCCGTTCCTCTGTTATTTTTTTTACGCGATGTTCCCAAAGGGGAAGCGAGTGGCGGAGTTCTTGGATTCGATCAAGAGAACTCCTCCGGTCGCTCGATATCGACGCCAGTAGAGCGGTCCGTATTTACCGAGCTCTTCACGAATTTCTCGTTCCTATTGTTGGTTGTTTATTTCACACTCCCTGCCTTGTCAGCCTGGATTGTGCGAGATTGGATGCCGTCGATTCTCAAAGAGAGTTTCGATCTCAGCCAAGGATTCGCAGGCGTTTCGGCGACCTTGTATTGGCAATTGGCCGCCATCTTTGCGGCTCTCTTCGGTGGTTGGTTAGCAGATCGCTGGGCGCGTCGTTCGCCGCGTGGAAGAATTTACGTCAGCGCTATTGGCGTCGGCCTGATCATTCCCGCTTTAATCGGTGTCGGTATCGCCACCAGTGAAAAATCGATGCCCGCAGCCATTGCGGCTCTTGTTTTGTTTGGCATTGGTTGGGGATTCTTTGACTGCAACAACATGCCGATTCTTTGCCAGATAGTCGGTTCAAATCATCGAGCGACTGGCTACGGGATCATGAACATGATCAGCATCAGTTGTGGTGGCTTGGCGGACTGGGGGTTCGGAAAAATGCTCGATATGAAACTTCCGATGATTACAATCTTCGGAGCCTTTGCGGCTTGTTGCGTCGTATCAATTGCAATCGTTTTATCCATTCGCCCACAATTCGCGTCTGAAAGTGACGCTTTGGAGAACTCATGACCGTCTCGTTTTCCGGGATTATTCCACCTTTGGTTACGCCGCTCAAATCGAGAGACGCGATCGATCACGAGGGGCTCGAGCGATTGCTTGAGCATGTGATTGCCGGCGGTGTACATGGCCTCTTCATCTTGGGAACTACGGGAGAGGCTCCGAGCTTGAGCTATCGACTGCGACGCGAGTTGATTACAAGCGTGATCGATCAAGTTGCCGGTCGCATCCCGGTTTTGGTTGGAGTGACGGACACTTCCTTCGTGGAAACGATCGCTCTATCCGAGCATGCCAAGTCAGCAGGTGCTTCTGCGGTTGTCGCGGCTACTCCCTACTATTTCCCAGCCGGCCAAACCGAGTTACTGGGCTATGTCGAGAACTTGCTTGGCGAGTTACCGCTCCCACTTGTGATCTATAACATGCCGAGCTTAACAAAAGTTTGGTTTGAGATTGAAACGATTGAGAAACTGGTCAATCACTCGAAGATCGTAGGCATCAAGGATAGCAGTGGTGACTTGGAATATTTCAAGCGGGCTGTTGGACTGAAAAGTCTTCGTCCAGACTGGTCCGTGATGATCGGACCAGAAGCGATGCTTCCCCAAGCCATGCGACTCGGCGGCGATGGCGGCGTCAATGGAGGAGCCAACGTTTTTCCCGAACTGTTTGTCGAATGCTATAACGCTTGTCGAGAAGGAGATGAAACACGAGTTGCAAAGCTCGACGCGATCATTCAAAACTGGCAACGCGTCTACGACATTGGTAAGTATGCGTCGCGTCACATCAAAGCGACCAAGTGTAGTTTGTCATTGCTCGAAATCTGCGATGACTTTATGGCTGATCCGTTTCATCGCTTTCGACAACCCGAGCGAGACCGCGTTCAGCAGATCCTTCAATCTATCAAAACGATGTTGGTGTAAACATGAAACGTTTAATGGTGATACTCGCCTTGCTCATGGAGCACAACGCAACAACGCGAGCCAACGAACTTAAGCCGCTGCAATACAATCATCCAGGTCTCGAAGTTGATTTGGGAGTTGGGCTGTGGGCTTGGCCGTTACCATGTGACGCCGACGGCGATGGCGATTACGATCTGATTGTTTCATGCCCAGACAAACCATCCAATGGTGTTTGGCTTTTTGAAAACAAGAATGGTGATACGGCTAAAGATAATTTTCCAACCTTCGAACCTGCCAAGCAAATTAGCAAAACCGTCACCTATTTGATGCCAAGCTATAACGACGGCAAAATGCGGGTTCTTTCACCAGGTACCGAGTATCTTAACTTCCCCACCAAAGGAATCGAAGAGAAAGTAAAGCTACCGATAGAAGCCAAGTTTCATAAGCCGCTTGGCAAACAACCGAAAGGTCCAAAGATGCGGCACAACCAATGGCGTTATGTCGACTTCGATGGCAATGGTGTGCTGGATCTAAGCGTTGGCGTGGAAGACTGGAGCTACTACGGTTGGGATGACGCGTGGGATGCGAAGGGGCGATGGACAAACGGACCGCTTCATGGATGGATTTACATCTTTCGAAATACTGGAACAAACGATGTACCGACGTACGACAAACCATTTTTCTTAGAAGCGGCTGGCGAAAGACTAGACGTCTTTGGTTGCCCGTCTCAGAACTTTGCCGACTTCGATAAAGATGGAGATTTAGATTTGATTTGTGGTGAGTTCCTCGACAAGTTCACTTACTTCGAGAATGTCGGCACGCGTCAGAGTCCCAAGTACGGAGCGGGGAAGCGATTAATGAACGACAAGCAAGAGATCCTCGCGATGGATCTTGAGATGATTGTTCCTATTGCTTTTGATTGGGACAAAGACGGCGATGAAGATCTGATCGTCGGCGATGAAGATGGTCGCGTCGCATTGGTCGAGAACATTGGCGTGGACAATCAAATGCCTGTTTTCAAATCGCCGCGTTACTTCCAGCAAAAGGCCGATACGTTGAAATGCGGTGCGTTAGCCTCACCGGTTGGGACTGATTGGGATGACGATGGCGATATCGACATTGTAAGTGGAAATACAGCCGGCTATATCGAGTTCTTCGAGAATCTGAGCGGCCCCGATGTGGCTCAGCCGAAATGGAATGGACCGGTGCGGTTGGTCGCTGGAAATCAAATTTTTCGCGTGATGGCGGGCGAGAACGGAAGTATCCAAGGGCCAGCAGAAGCCAAGTGGGGATACACCACGCTTAACGTTGCCGACTGGGACGGTGATGGGCTGAAGGATATTGTTTTCAATTCGATTTTAGGAAAGGTTTGTTGGCTACGTAATGTTGGCTCAAAAGGGAACGCGAAGCTTACAAATCCCGAGCCGATCGAAGTGGAATGGGACGATCAACAACCCGAGCTTCCATGGGGTTGGTTGAAGCCTGAAGGAAAAGAGCTCCTCACCCAATGGCGTACAACTCCTTTAGTCTCTGACTTCAACGAAGACGGATTGGTAGATCTTGCGATATTAGACCAGGAAGGTTACTTGGCATTTTTCGAGCGATATCGCGATGATAATGCGATCAAGGTAAAAGCTCCACGGCGTGCGTTCGTTGACGAAACTGGCATTCCGCTACGATTAAACCCAGGGACTGCGGGAAGAAGTGGTCGCCGAAAAATATGCGTCGCTGACTGGAACGGGGACGGTAAGTTTGACTTGCTTTTGAATTCGTCAAACGCTGACTTGTGGGAACAAATCAGCATAAGAGGAAATAATTGGGTAATGAAGAACTCGGGGACGCTTGCAGATAAGAATATCGAAGGCCACGACGTCAGTCCAACGGTGGTCGACTTCGATGGAAATGCTGTCCCTGACTTTTTGGGCGGTGCTGAAGATGGCCGCCTGTATTTTCTCAAGAACTTGAGAGACTAACTGGCCAGTCGATTGAATGTCGATGCAATTGACTTTTGCAATAAGATCAATGTGATTAATCAATCGGCAAATGGTGACCCATTTTGTCGCGTTTAGTTGCCATGTAAGTCGCATTGTGAATGTTAATTGGCGAGATGATTGGCACTTGGTCAACGACTGTCAAATCAAAGCCACGCAAATTGAACGCTTCGATCTTCTTTGGGTTGTTTGTCAATAGTCGGACTTCTCGCAAGCCAATGTCTTTCAAGATCTGTATTCCGATTCCATAGTCACGCATGTCGGCTTTGAAACCAAGTGCGTGATTGGCCTCTACAGTGTCCATACCGTCTTCCTGTAGCGCATAGGCCCTGATCTTTTGAGCTAGACCAATGCCTCGGCCTTCTTGCGGTAGATACACAAGCACGCCTACTCCTTCTTCGGCGATCCGCTTTAGAGCTAACTCTAGTTGATCGCCACAATCGCAACGTAGCGATTGAATCAAATCACCAGTGAAGCAGCTGCTATGCATTCGAACGAGCGGAATCTTTCGGTCTGGGCTGGAACTAGCCACATCGCCCATCACCAAAGCGATCGGTTCTTGCGATTCAAACTGAACGCCATAAACATAAATGTCGAAGTCACCGAACTTGGTTGGAAGTTTCGCTTGGGCAACTCGAGTAACTAGTTTCTCATTGAGGCGTCTGTGAGCAATCAACTGCTCGACCGTGATAATCGGAAGCTGATGCAGATCGGCAAGCTCTAGCAACTCATCACGCGTTGCTCGGTCCCCTGACTCATTCAATATCTCGCACAGCACACCTGCTGGCGCGAGCCCAGCCATTCTTGCCAAGTCAACGGCCGTTTCGGTGTGGCCGGCGCGTCTCAGAACTCCACCTTCCATCGCTACCAGAGGGTAGACGTGTCCAGGTCGCACGAAATCCTTTTTTTGGGATGTCGGCGAAGCGAGCCTGCGAATCGTTTCGGCTCGCTCCGATGCAGTGATTCCGGTTTTACATCCCGTAAAATCAACGGGTGTCATGAATGCTGTTTGAAGCGGGGCTGTATTGTCTTGGACGATTGGCTGAAGGTCTAATCGCTCGCAAACATTCTTTAATACCGGGGCACAAAGTTGTCCGTGCCCTTTCAGCATAAAGTTGATAGTCTCGGTCGTTGCGAGTTCTGCAGCGCAAATGTAGTCGCCTTCGTTTTCGCGATCTTCATCGTCCAATACGATCACAACGCGTCCCGCGCGAATGGCATCAACAGCTTCTTGAATAGAACTAAACGTTTTTGTCATATGTAGTCGACTCTTCTTCCCTTGGCAGATTCCCTACAATTCAAGTAGAAGTATACCAGTCCGTCAAAATTCTATTACGCTACTACGAACCATTTTTTCGCTTGCTTTTTATTTGGAATTATATTCCCGGGGTTTAGATGAGTCGAATACGCATGTTTTCAAGTGCCTACTTTAGGTTGTCGGTTTGCATTCTGTCGGTTGCACTCTTTATCTCCTCCGATTGCACTAAATGCCAAGGCGAAGAGACGAACTCGATCGCCCTGCCAAGCAGTTCAAATCCCAGCATTAGTTCAAATCCCAGTATTTCAAATTCCAGTGCTTTAAAGCAGGGTGCAACAAACAAAGACACAAAAAACGCGGTTAAGCGGGCCGTGAACAAACTAGAGATTCCACTTCGTATCGAACGAGAGATAGTGTTTACCGAAGGGGATGGATACCAAACAGCAGCCGACCTATACCGCCCAGCGTCCGACGACGTGTGCCCAATCGTGATTATGATCCATGGTGGAGCGTGGATTTCCGGCGACAAATGGCAAGTTGCGGATCATGCAAAACAGATGGCACGAAAAGGCTTCGTGGTCATGGCCATCAATTACCGCCTTTCTCCAAAGCACAAATGGCCTGCCCACTTAGATGATTGTTTTGCAGCTTTGAGCTGGATATCAAAACATGCGTCGGAATGGAAGGCGGACATCGAACGAGTTGGCACATGGGGCTACTCGGCAGGAGCACAACTCGCTTTGCTTACCGCATTGAACTCGAGAACCGATCTCCCCAAAGTCAGAGCTGTAGTCGCAGGCGGTGCTCCCTGTGATCTGACGTTCATTCCTGAAAATACGAAGGCACTCGCAACTGTCCTGGGTGGCACTCGAGCAGAAGTTCCAGATCGATACCGTGACGCTTCGCCCATTTCGTTTGTATCGCGAGAAGCACCGCCTGTTTACTTTTTTCACGGAGATGATGACTTTTTGGTACCACTTTCAAACAGTATCCAGATGCATGAATCGTTGCTCGCAAAAGGAATAGATACAATCCACCATACAGTCACCGGCAAAGGACACTTGATCGCTTTTCTAGATCAACAATCAAGGTTAGAAGCAATTGAATTTTTAGAAAAATTTCTGAAAAGTTGATAGCCGGTTTTTATTCATAGCTCAACATCGTCGATATTTAGAATTACGCAATCAATTAACCATTTCATACTCATGGTACATGCGATTTTACGAAAAAACCTCATTGCTTCCAACGAGGTTTCGCACTGTTTAATTAAATGTTACAGACTACTTCTTCTCTGGTGGAAGAATTACTGAATCAATGACGTGAATCACACCGTTGCTTCCAACAATGTCGGTCTTTACGACTTTCGCTGCGTTGTTTAGTAATACGCTGCCGTCCTTCACGGTGATTGTGAAGTCAGCACCGTTGACGGTGGTTGCCTTGTCAAGCTTCACCGCATCCGCCGCGAGAACCTTTGCTCCAACTACGTGGTAGGTGAGAATTGCAGCAAGCTTTGCCTTGTTCTCAGGCTTGAGGAGCGTTTCAACTGTGCCCTTTGGCAGCTTTTCAAAAGCAGCATTGGTCGGCGCGAAAACTGTAAATGGACCCTTACCGCTCAGTGTTTCAGCAAGACCCGCAGCCTTAACTGCAGCCACCAAGGTGCTGAAGTCAGGATTGCCAGCAGCAATCTCGACAACGTTTTTCTCAGCTGCTACCGTTTTTGTCACGCTGGATCCGAAAGCTACCAAACCCATAGCAGCGCATACCAACATCATCGCAAACTTCTTCATAATAAAATCCTTAACATACAAACAAACTACCGCCAATAATGCATAACACATGCATAACAGCGATAGTAAAAATCGTGAGTGCCTGATAATGCACGCAAAACACCGACTTTCCAGAGAAGAAAATCGTAACGGTGACTTGACGCACACTGGGAGATGTTCCGGCTGGGCTAGACATCCCTGCGAAATGATACGAAGGCGTCAAGCCTTAAAGAAATTTTACTTTTGTCGTAGTAACAAGAAAGTTTTGTACCGCAAATTTCCGTACGACTGGACAGCCTGATTCGGACGCAGTCCCTCGAATCGAGTCACTCGAGGAAAGTCGATGATTCCATCGCAAATCAAGCTTGCTCTGTACTAACAGAACCCGCCCTTGAGTGAGCTTAACTTACTTGATTAGGCTGGACGGCTTTTTAAGGCCAGCCGTTTCGCTCGGCTTCTCTTCTGGTTTTTCCGTAGACTTCGCTGGAGCCACCGGAAGTTGTCGAAGAGTAAATTCCAAAGTGTCCGCAATTTGGAGATCTTGTGAATCGAATCGATCTGTGGAAGCAGCATTCATCGTGAAAACGAGTGATAAATGTCGGCCTGCATCGTTACTTACGAGAATGTGAATCCATTGCATCGGAACTTGATTCACTGTTCCAACAGACACGACTCGCATCATCCGCAGACCAGTTGCAGTGAGCTTCTCGGTCGCTTCTAGCATTTGTCCCAACTGTTTGCCCATCGACTTTTGGATATCGCGTTGATAGCCATCAATGGAAAGCTGTTGACCGGGCTCGGTGTCGGTAAGGTTGGTGATTGTACACTGAGCAAATGTATAGTTTTTCTGCCCCCAACGAAGACTCGCATCGACTCCGGAATCTGAATAAAGAGTCCACCCACGATCCGCAACAAATTGATACGCACCAAGCCGAGATAAGACACGAGTCAACTCGCTAGATTGATCCGACTCGGCTCGTTTCTGCAAGTTGTCCAAATCGATTGATTGCGAGAGTTTATCAATGCTCTCTCGAAGTATGCGAATGCGAGCAGTGACATCAAAGCCAGGCTCGCTTTCACCAACTTGACGTGTCTCTTGCATCGATACTGCGACCCACGAAATCATGCCCGAAGAACGGTCCAAACGACCCTTTCCATCGATCCTTATCGTTGTCTTCACGTCATGTACTTCACCCTCGACATCACCCGAAAATTCAAGTTGCCCTATCTTGCTATCGGCGTCGACAAGCGTCACCTTCAGTTCACCAGTTGTCACTTTTGCAATGTTGAGAAGGTTGGCTAACTCCTTGCCTTTTACTTGCCATTGATCGCCAATTTTGATTGCTGAGGATGGACGCAGTGAATCCAGAAAAATGCTTGAGATAGGACCTTGAACGAGATCGCGTTCGGAAGCTGTTAATGGGTTGTCGAGGCATTGAATCGATCGCGATTGGGAATCGATCAGCTTTACAATTGTCTTGCACTCGTCGCGAAGCTTGGTCGCCGTTACGTACTTCTGAACATCGTTAGCACATTCGGCTTGCGAATACATTTGAACGGCAAAACGTTCGCCAGAAGCCGATCGCATTCGCACGCCTTCTTCGTACTCAAGATTCGTCATGGACTCAATAGGTGTCTTCGACGAGGTTCCGGCCTTCGCAACTTTGATTTCAATTGTGCCCTTAATTTCGACAACCGATTTCACGCGAGTGAAGCGATCGTTTTTAAGCGAAGCGGATCTTTCTCGAACTGCATCCTCGTCCGATTCAGCCAGCAGAGATTGACCGCTCCTAAGCGAAGATGCTGCGACCAAGATGGCAGACAAAAGCGATCGTCTGTTCAATTCAACCGATTGGTTCACCGTTCGTAGATTAACAGAAGCGGCCTCAAATCGAATACGCAAGATTCTCTCCCCTCATCAAGTTGGCTTGTCGAGCATCCGAGCATCGACGCATGATGAAAGAATCGGCGTCTTTACAGGAGGGTATCCACTTTAATCCGCGGAATCCTTACAAATTCTCATTGCGCATTGCTTCCGGAATAGAGATCGCTTCATCAGGTATCAGTGTGGGGATTTGATTCTCGGCTGTATAAAGCCATTGCCGATCGAGGCTAAGTAGCCCTTGCAATGGAGCCTCAGAAATACTACGACCAAGTCGAGTCGACAAAGGTGTTTTGGCATGAAACTCCGCAAGCTTCGCAAACCACCCAGGACTCGGGACAACTAATGCAGTATGAGAAATTGGGCAACGTAGATAATCCACAAGCCACGCGGGACAGGGCAATAATTCCATGATAATCCTGATAAAGACATTGGCAAAAAAGGTGTCCCAAAAACCGCAACGAAAAATTATGACGATGCCCATCGAAGTGAATACGCCTAATCTACACAAATCGCGAGCTTTGAGAAGTTTACGTCACTCGCGGCCTTTCTTGGTAGTTCTGATTTACTTGACCGCAACAAGTACTAACAATCTACACGCTCAGTATGCGTTGCCAGCCAATGGTGTGGCTGTGCCACCAGCCCCGCCAATCGTTACCGCACCGACTGGGGTTTATGTGCAGACTAATATAGATCCGGCGACTGGAAAACAAATCGATATCTATCTCGAACACGAAG
>JANODQ010000766.1:0-3614 GCA_031412775.1 Pirellulaceae bacterium
AAAAAGAGCAGCTCGTTTTTTCGTCTGCACATTTTATTACCTTTGCAGGTGATATTTGCGAATGCTTGCATGGTCATAACTATGGTGTGAAAGCCGAGGTAGAGGGACCGCTGGACGAGAATCGCTATGTGGTTGACTTTATCGCTTTCAGAGATGCACTCGCAGGAGTCGTTAAACAGCTTGACCATCACATGTTGATCGCAACTAAGCATCCACTGATCACGGTCGAAGAAATTCATCAAGAGGATTGTGATGAAGTCATCGTACGTTTTAGGAACAAACGATGGATCTTCCCAGCGGAAGATTGCAAGCTGCTGCCAATCGGCAATACGACAGCCGAAGAAATCGCGAGTTGGATCGCTGCCGAGATTCACCAAGTCATGAAACCCAAAGTGGGACCGTCGCTATCTTGGTTAGAAGTCGGCGTCGATGAGAATAACGGACAGTGGGGATACTGCAGAATACCGTGGTAGAAATGTGGCGATATCCGCATGAAACCTGAGCCGATGGCGCTAGCCACGGGTGACGCGCGGCGATCGACCTGATGGAACGAATACGGGGGGAACCCGGAGCTACCGCTCAGGGGTCGTCAAACAAGCGTAAGGAAGTTAAGGGTATTGGCGCTAGCCACGGGTTTCGATTTCTCCACAATTTACCAAGCGGCACCCGAGGCTAGCGCCTACGGCTCAGGAAAAATGCCTTGTCATCACCCTAACACCGCTCTTGCACTAAACCGCGTCGCAGCTTGCCCAGTTCTTGCCGACCTTGATGTCGATATTCAATGGGACATCCAGCTTCACAGCGTTGGACATTTCTTCTCGGACGATCGTCGATAGCTTTTCGATATCGTTGGGTGCAACTTCGAAGACTAATTCATCGTGGATCTGAAGGAGGATCTTGCCAGCGATCTCGGTCTGTTTCAATCTTCGATGAACACCGATCATCGCGATCTTGATCAAGTCGGCTGCCGAGCCTTGGATGACCGTGTTGACTGCCATGCGTTCCGGTTCGAGAAGGGTCTTTTGCTGCTGTGGGTTGAGCGTTGCAAAGTTGCGGATCCCTTTCAAGAATCGCTTGCGTCCAGAGATCGTCGTTACAAATCCATCGAGACGACAATCCTCAAAAACTTTGTACATGAATTGTCGAACGCTTTGATATCGTTCGAAATAGGCATCGATGAATTCGGCTGCTTCGCCTTTGGAAATTTGAAGTGCTTTGGCTAAACCGAATGGGCTTTGGCCGTATAGAATTCCAAAGTTCACGGCCTTCGCGCCCCGTCGCATATCTTTGGTGACATGAGCCAATTCAACGCCATGAATTTCGGCAGCGACTCGCGTGTGAATATCTTCGTCGTTCAAGAAGGCATTTCGGAGCGATTCATCGCCGCAGTAATGAGCGAGGACTCGTAGTTCAATTTGCGAGTAGTCTGCGGTCATCAGCATCCATCCAGCGGGTCCCGGTAGAAACGCTGATCGAATTTCTCGTCCTTCTTCGGTCCGAATGGGAATGTTTTGCAGGTTCGGATCGGTACTACTAAGTCGGCCCGTTGCAGCCACGTCTTGGCGAAACGAAGTATGCACGCGACCGGTTTTTTCACATACCAACTTTGGCAACGCGTCGATGTAGGTGCTCTTGAGTTTGGCTGCTTGACGGTACTCGACAATCTTCGCGGGCAGTGGATGTTCGCTGGCGAGTTCTTGAAGAACTTCGACATCGGTGCTGGCTCCCGTTTTGGTTTTCTTTACGACGCGAAGCTTCAGTTTGTCAAATAGAATGGCGGCGAGCTGTTTAGGACTGTCGGGATTAAATGATTCTCCGGCGAGTGTCTCAATCTCTATTTTCAAGCGGTCGATTTTTTTAGACATCTTGTCGCTTAACTGCCCGAGCAAAATTGAATTAATCGTGATGCCGTTGAATTCCATTTCCGCGAGTACTTCGAGAAGCGGAAGTTCAATGTCGCGGTACACACTTTGAAGCGACTCTTGTGTAAGCCTTGGTTCAAGAATCGTTCGCAAGCGATAAGGAACATCCACATCTTCCGCAGCATAGATTGCCACCGCATCGACTGCGACCTGATCCATTCTGCGTTGATCTTTTCCACTACCGATCAACGCATCGATGCGAATGGTTTCATGCGACAGGTGACGTTTCGCAAGATCGTCAAGGTTATGGTTGCGGCTTCCTGCATCTAACAAGTAATCGGCAACCATTGTATCGGTAGCAATGTTGACGACTTCCAAGCCCTCGCCGCGAAGGACCACGAGATCGTATTTAATGTTCTGTCCAATCTTGGCAATTTTTGGATCTGACAGCAGCGGCCGAAGGACTTCTTTGACATCGTTCGCGTTCAAGCAATGAGCCGCATTGGGTGCGAGGATCGGCAAGTAGACGGCTTGTCCTGGCGACCAACACAGCGAGTACCCCACTAGTTCGGCGTGTCGCGGCGACACGGAGGTGGTCTCGGTATCGATTGCAAGGTAACGCGAGCCGGGAGGAACACTTGCAAAGTACGATTGAATCTCGGAAGCGAAATCGGAAAGCGTCTGCGTGATAACACCAGGGACGACAATGGAAGCGTCGCTAACAATGCAACGATACAATGATCGGTCAATGGCATGCTGCGGAGGCGAAGCGGTCTCATATTCCAAATTCGTGAGCGAAGTCGTGTGCTTTAAAAATCGTTCTGCCAATCTTCGAAAGCCCAGCGATTGAAAGAGGGCTTCGACTTCTGCAACGCGGGCGGTCTGCTGACTCCACTGCGACCAATTCCATTCGATGGGCGTGTCGTTTTTCAGTCTCACCAGATCGCGACTCAGGTAGGCTTTCTCGCGATGCTCTCGAAGTGTTTCTTGACGCTTGGCACCCGGCACACGGTCGAGGTTTGCGTAGATTCCATCCAGCGACTCAAACTCGCTGAGTAACTGCTGTGCGGCCTTCGGACCGATTTGGGGGACCCCCGGAACGTTATCGACCGAGTCACCAACCATGGCTTGGAAGTCGACGACTTGCTCCGGTTTAATGCCCCAAGTTTCGGCCAGTTCGGCGACACCGTAAAGTTGATTTTTACGAAGGTTCAGCATTTGAACGTGCTGGGAAAGGAGCTGGCGACAGTCTTTGTCACTCGTAACAAGCAAGCACTTGGCTCCTCGGTCATGCGAAGCCTTGGCAATCGTTGCAAGAATATCGTCCGCTTCAAAGCCCGGCATCGACAGCTTCGAAACGCCGAGTGTTTCTAAAGCCGAATGAATCAGCGGCATTTGTGCACGGAGAGCCTCCGGCATCGGGTCGCGATGGGCTTTGTATTGGTCGTACAACGCGTTGCGAAAGGTGACTTCCGATTCATCAAAGGCACAAACTAAAAAGTCTGGCTGCCACTGGTCGATCAGCTCAATAACGTCACGCAAGAATCCGTGAACAGCTCCTACTTCCATCCCGGAAGGACTGGTCATCGAAGGTAATGCGTGAAAGACTTGGTAGATCAAACTGTGCGAATCCACGACGACTACCAGGTCGCCAGGACTCAGCGATTCCTTGGGAGTCCTGTTTCCTGAGCCGATGGCGCTAGCCTCGGGTGCTAGCTGTACCGACAGGGTTGCGCGGTCACCCGAGGCTAG
>JANODQ010000767.1:0-8146 GCA_031412775.1 Pirellulaceae bacterium
GTTGGATAAACCTGTTAATCGTCTGGTGTTGTACCTGGATACATACGTTGCCAGACTTCATTCAGTTTACGCATCGCGTTAAAAACGCGACTTTTTACGGTCCCAACCGGTATATTGAGGGCTTCGCTAATATCAGAGTACTTCATGCCCTGATAGAAAACCATTTGTAAGAGCTGTTGCGTGGGTTCATTCATTTGGTGGATTAGAGCTCGCACTCGCATGGCTTGCTCGGATTGAATCGATGCATCCAAGGGAGTCGATTCTCGTGAGGGAATCGCGCTTCGGAGACAGTTCCAGTTGTCGTCTCCGTCCGTCGAACTTCCACTGTCCAGACTACCTGCTGCGCGACGTTTTAAGTGACGTTTCAAGTCAATCGCTTTGTTCGTTGCGATAGCGTAGAGCCAGGGGCGAAATCTTCGGCCAACTTCATATTGATCGATTCGAAGATGCACGGTGATGAAGGTCGCTTGGAAAGCATCCTCTGCTTGATCTTCGCTTCCCAGGTAACGACGCAGGAACGCGTACATTTCCCGCTCGTATCGACGCATCAGCGTTTCGAATACTTTCGGGGAGCGATCCCGCACATACTCGGCTGCCAATTCTTCGTCGGATAGCGAATCATTCGGAACGTCCCGCGACCGATGTTGGATCGACAAGCCCTCGTTCTTTGCGCTTTCGATTTGCCTTAGCATAATTTAGCATCCGTAATCACGACATTATTACAGCCAACGTGGCGACAAAATTATAGTCGAAGTTACCCGCCTGAGTCAAAGCTTTCCCGGATTCACGGAGAATTCACATAGCGGATTGTCTGGCGGCGGTCTGGCGGCGGCGAGGCATGAAATTGCAATTTCCTTGCGGCCGAGGCGATAGCCGATCCTCCTACAAGCGGGCCCAGCGCAAGACGCAGTTTCGTCCGGAGAGCGCGTAAGCCACGGGAAATGGGCTCACCCGGTCCGTCGCAATGTGTTTAGCGTGCGACCCGCGTTGAATAAAGCTTGGGAAACACGAAATCGGGATGGCTCAAGAAATGAGACTACCGATTCTCTGTGGGTTGGACACCTGGTTCATCAAGTATTCCCAAAGTCAAAAGAGTTCCTGTGGAGAACCGAAGTCGGCAGAGTGCGATCATGTATTGGGCTTGGGAAAGTGCCCACGAGCTTTCGGCATTTACTAATCGTTGTTGAGCGTCCATCAACTGTTCAAGGTTCAAACTGATTTGGCCGGTCTCGAGAAACTCGCTGCTGACCCAACGCGACTCCAAATAGTCAAGTTCGGACTTCGTTGCCATCGTTGAACCAACACTGGCGTTGAGTTCGGCCAAGGCCGCATCTACCTCTGCAACCGCCGAGAGGACCTCACGCGAGACGTCGAGAAGTCGGTCGTCCAGGCGAAAGAGAATTTGTTGCAGTTCCAAGCTACGCTGACGCTTGATTGCTTTGGCTAAGACCAGGTTTCTTGGACGCTGATATTCCAGGCCGCCTGAATAAGATGGGCGACCGTTAGCAAACTGATCGCCGAGTGAATTTGCAATGTCGTATTGCCCATTCAAGCCCCGTACATACATGTCCGTTACTAAGTTAAGCGTGGGCCTTAACTCGTTCTCGGCAACGTTCAGTTTTACTCTTGCCGCTTGAATTTCATCGCGAACAGCAAGAACATCGGGTCGGTTGATGAAAGCGGCCCCTAGCTCCTGCTCTGGCGAAAGCACGACGGCTCCAGTCATCGGCACTGAACCCGTGATAATCTCGTCGCAGACTAGATTTTGAATCCATGGGGCGTTCACGAAACGGCGGATTCGCTGCTCGTCGTCAATGATGTCGGCGATTGTTCGAGCTATCCGCGACTCGAAAGTCTTCGCGGCAGCTTGGGCACGATAGAGCTGGTTCTCGAGTAGGTCGAGATCCCTGCGGTTTTCTAATTGAGCTGCGATAACTTTCAGTTTTTCGACGCCGCGGCGAAGCTGTAAGAGTTGTGATCGATGATAAAACAGCTGCCAATAAGCCTCTGAAAGATCCATCACGTGCAATTGTAGGGCTTGATTGGAATCTTTCCCTGCCGCAGCCGTATTGAGCTCGGCAATCGTGATTGTCGCGCGATTGTAGGCCTGTCCAGAACCACGCATGAGTGGCTGTGTGTACCGCATAAACATTTTTGCATCGGCTTGTTGTCTCGGTATGAAAAACAGCGAGTTGCTATTGTGTAGAATGATTTCTTGCGATGCTTCGAGATTGCCACCATAGGTGTTCTTGTTTCGGATACCCGCTTTGTTGTTCATGGTCCTATCGTTTAACCGAGCTGGTCCACCGGTTGTCAACGTGTTGCCGACTGGGTCTGAGCGATCGTTCCAAATAGAATCGACAAAGCGTGTCGGGTCGAAAGCTCCTTGCGCTTGTTGTATTTCTGTTTCACGAATCAATGGCGTGAGCTTGATTGATTGCACATAGGGCGAATGAGCCAAGGCGGCCCAAACAAGCGACTCTAAGTCGACTACAGTCGAGCGTTCTGCTGGTGCTTTAATCGCCAACAGCCCCTCGACTGTCCAGTAAGGCGCGATCCTTTCGGCTGGTGACAGTGGGCCTTGCGGCGGTTCGGATGTCGCGCCTTGCTCACTATTAACTTGCTCTCTACTGACTTGCTTGCTACCAGATGGCGTGATAGCAGATGGCGTGCTAATAGATGGCGTGCTAATAGATGGCGTGATAGCAACGACCTGTTCGGGCATGGTGGGGACTGCAACGCTGTTCGGTACGACCGCTGTTGGAGTTGTAACGGTGGTTTGAGCTTCGTTCGAAGCGACCGCGTTCGGGAACGAACTGTCAATCGGCGATATCGTTGCAGTGGGACTTACAGAGGGAGTCTCTACTGCCGAGGCAATCGCCATGGGCTGCGGCTGAACGGGTGGCAACTCTATCGCATCCGGTTGTGCGACATTAGGTTGAATTTTTGGCTGAACAATCGTAGCGATGGGAGTGGGCGTCGTTGGATTAGAGGCGACGTCAGATACGGGTTGGCCGGCTACGTTCGCGTCTATCGGTGAAGCTTGACCGGAAATCGGTTGTTGTCTCACGGTCGGCTGAGAAGCAACACTCGCCGGGGGAATTGTATTCGGCTGTGCTATTGATGCTGGAGTCGTAGCTGGGCTCGTTGCTGGAGTTAGAGTTGCCTTTGGCTCCGCTCTCGCTATCGGGGTTGGTTCTTGAAAGATTGGGGCTGCATCCAGTGCTCTCACCACAATTGGGGTTTGTCGCTTGGCAGAAGCGGAGATTTTCGACGAAACCGATTCCGCCGAGTTGACTGGAGTTGCTGGTAGGCTTGAGTTAGTTGCTGAACCTGACGCAATGGGGGTTTCAACGGACCTACCAATTGATTTGGAAATCGCTGGGGTAGCAATAGATTTCTCCGGTATCCTGATGACAGTTCCCGAGTTCTCGATTTCGATGGAGATGTCACTGGAGATGTCAGGGGCAGTGACTTTGCTAGTAACTTTACTCGCCCCGCTTTGGGAGCGAATAGCAGGCTTGCTGTTGACCGAAGCACTGCCGACCGAAGAGAGGTCTTTGGTCGCTGCTGCACTAATTCCTGATGAGGCCGCTTCAAGGGCCATCGCGGGATCAAAAGCTTCTACAACAGTCGACTTCGCAGAGGGATTGATCGTTGGAGCGGTTGTTGGCGGGACTTTATTAGTTGTTTCTGGAATTGCTAGCTTGACCGATTGACCGTGAACCAAAGATGTTGAGTACGACAGTCCTACCATGACAGTCAGCGCGATCACAAACAGGCGAGAAAGCATTTGCCTAATGCTTTCGTGCGCGATTTTTGTTCGTGGTTCGGGCTCGGTACCCAATTGAGATCGTCCTCCGTGATATCGTTCCGTCGAGCGTGCATCCTGCTCACTCGGATTTAAATCGTTCCCGGTCATCCGTAGGACGCTGCACATCTTGCGCAACGTGTCACGGTCATCGGCAATTTGCCGAGCAGTCAATCGATGGTATTGATCGCGTTCGAGAAGAAATGCGTATCCCGCGCGTTGCGGACGGAATGATCGGACTTGTAGTTCGGCTTGCCGATCGAATTCGGATGCTTTTGCCGTCAAAGTCAACCGGAGCGTTGCGTTTTACCTATCCAGAAAAAGCGTTAGCGACGCACGCTGACTGCGTGATTTTGCAAAGAATTGCTAAACAGTAATGTTATGCATCTGATCAATGATATGAACTCGAGGCACACCCGTCTTCTCCCAAGGAGACCCATATCGACGGCTTTCAAAAAACATCAAAATACATGCAATAAGCATGAGCAATGCAGAGGCGACCATCATGATGAAGTAAACATTAATAGGTTGCTTCGATGGATTCATGGCTCGTACAGTCAAATCTTGTTTTCTGATGTCTTTTGAAAAAGTCGTTTATCTAATTTGCTCGCAGAATGGATCTGCGATTGCTATTTTTCTGCAACAAATATGCAACAAGCGTTCGGATTGCATCGATGCAGGCATTTCCCAATTAGCTGCCGATAGTCGCAGCCACTTGATCTCCGGCTTGGATTCGACCTTTTCGGAATCCAGGCACAATCGCACCAATCGCTTTATCGTCCTCGACTCGCAAGATACTTACGCGTCCCAAGTATTGTGAACCGCGATAAATTTCCAACTGGTGGCCCGCTTTGATACCGTCATCGCGACCGACCGAGACCTCGATCATATTATCTTTACCAACCGCAAGGACTTCACCTTTAAGACCTGCCGGTGGAGCGTCATCAGGATCTTCGCTCAAGCCCGCGCTGACCAAGGTGGCTCGCATGGTTTGAGTTCGGGCTTCAAGAAGTGTGTTTTGGTTTCGAAGCTTTTCTTCTTCGGCTCGCAAATCAGCCATCACCGACTGAAGGCTGTTAAGCTGGTCGGTTAGGGTGACAACCTTCAACCTCTGCGTATTTCGATCTTGAATGATCTGGTCGATCTGCTTCTTGATCAGATCGTTTTGGGTAGCGAGCCGGTTATTATCTTGCTGTGTTTGGTTAAGCGTTTGATTCAGGAGAGTGTTGGTTCCTTGAAGACTCAGAAGAAGGGCTTCCTTTTCGGAGGTCTTTTCTCGCTCTTCGGCCAGCTGGGTTTGGAGGGCTGCAAGGGCAACTCGACGAGCCGCTTGCTCGGTTCCGAGCTCGTTTTGAGCCTTTTCGATCGCCGCCTTCAGCTCGGTGTTGGTCTGCTTAAGCTCCTTAATCTGAGCCTGAAAACCTTTCGGACCGGTCGCGGCGTCACGCCAATTGGTATGGCTGGCGTTAATAGCCAACGCCAAAGCAAAGAAAATCCCGCTCAAAAGCAGGGTAACAAACATGAAAACTTTTCCGAGCAGGGTCATATTCCCGCAACTCCTCGCCACCAATTCCAGGACGCTCTTAAGCCAACGATAAGCCCAAGTATAGTTACGCAAAAATTCGTGTGTCAACGAAACCATCAGTTTTTCGCCAGATTACCACTCGCTACGACCTCGCCAGGCGTCGTAATCGCGCCTCGACATGGTCTCGAGCGTTCTGAGCCAAGGGACGATTCGGGGCTACCTGCTGCTTTTATGACCTGCTAAAAAGCGTTGTCCCAAATGAGTGGAACGCACTCTAGAGAGGTCGTTTCAATGCGGATTTTACTTGTTCCAATGTCAACGCATTGAAAACCTGTTCCGGTTGGACGCCCGCCCGACGAGCGACACCGATCCCGTAATGCATGGCATCTAAGTCGCCGGTGCTGTGAGCGTCGGTTGAGATCACCAACTGAACGCCGGCAGCGATTGCGGCCATGCAATGAACGTCGCTCAGATCTAGCCGCATGGGAGAAGCGTTGATTTCGAGCAGCTTTTTGTGCTCGGCCGCCGCCTGAATCACCGCCTCCATATCGACTTGGTAGGCTTCACGACGTCCCAGCAAGCGACCCGTCGGGTGGGAAATCCCGGCGACGCTCGGGTGTGCGATGGCTCCGAGAATGCGATCGGTGATTTGTTCTCGGGATTGCTTTTGCCCATAATGGATGCTCGCCATGACCCAATCGGCTTGGGCCAGAACTTTATCAGGCAAATCCATTTCGCCGTTTTCCAAGATGTCGCACTCAATTCCTTTGAGTATTAAAAACGCACTCGTGTCCGATGACTTGTTAATGGCGTCAATCTCTCGCCATTGAGCCAACACTCGCTCCGCATCCAATCCACGAGCCATACTAACGCGTTTGCTATGGTCGGTGATTGCAATGTAGGAACGCCCTCTCGCGATCGCAGCGGCTTTCATCTCCTCAATCGAGTTCACTCCGTCGGTCGCCGTCGTATGCATGTGAAGGTCGCCATGAATATCTGATAGCTGGATGATGGAGGAGGCTCTGGCTTCATAATCTTCCTCCCATTCGAAGCGATTCTCACGAAACTCCGCCAAGATGTAGGGAATCCCCAGAGCGTGGTATACCGATTGCTCCTCGGCTCCCGAAATTGAATCCGCTGATTTTGTTGCTTTTGATGTTGCCGATTTTGATTTGTTCGATCTGGCTTTATCGAATTGATGTGAAGCTGTTGAGGCTATTTCGAGTCGACTTTTTTCGTCTGATTCGTCAACGCGAAAAACTCCATACTCGTTGACTTTAAGTCCATGCTTTTTGGCAAGTCCGCGAAGCGTTACGTTGTGTTCCTTGCTTCCTGTAAAGTATTGCAGTGCGGCCCCCCAAGAATCCGCTTCGACCACGCGTAGATCGATTTGAAAAGACTCTTGGACCCGGATCGAAGATTTTGTTTCCCCTTGAACGATGACTTCTTGGGTCGCCGGGAAGCTACAAAAATGCTGCATCACCGATTTGGGCTGATGGCTAGTCACCAAGATATCGATATCGCCGATCGTTTCCTTCCCGCGGCGATACGATCCTGCGAACTCGATTCGATCCACATCTAAGTTTGCCAACATGTGTTTTCGGAGCTGATCAACGAGCTGGTCGGCTTGATCGCGACGTAGCCGCTGACCGGCAGCAACTGCGATTGCCATGCCATCTAAGATTGCCTGCTGTGTCTTGGCCCCAAAGCCTTTGAGATCCTTTACAAGGTTCGACTCGCAGGCGACTTTGAGCTCTGCGAGGTCTTTTACCCCCAATTCGCGATGCAGCACGGCAACCTTCTTGGCTCCCAAACCGGGAACGCGAAGAAGTGTTCTCAAAGTAGTTGGGATTTTTTTTCGCAGTTCCTCGAGAGCTGGCAAATGACCGGATTCGATCAGGACTTTGGATTTTTCCGCGAGCGTACTTCCAATGCCATCTATTTTTGTGAGGTCTTTGCCATCGCAAATCAATTGGCTGACGGACTCAGGCAAATCGCGAATCACTTGCGATCCGTTGCGATAAGCTTTTATACGAAACAGACTTTCGCCTGAAATTTCAAGCAAGTCGGCCATCTCATCAAAACAATCAGCTATCTCGGCGTTCTGCATCGGTTACGGGTGACCTTAAGGGGTGATCATGTGCCGCAAGTCTCTCGCGTGCAATGGTTTCGTGGTTAGTGCCCTTGTCAAAGGAGCGAAGAATGCAAACATTACCATTCATCGATACGCGCGGCTCATTCTGCCATGCCGTATTAATGACGGTCCGTCTGCGGAATAGATGTCTTCCGCAGCCATGAGATTGTAACCGAAACAAGTAAGGATCAATGCCTTGAACGCTTTTCATTCCATGCAGCCACCTATGGATTCGCACGCTTACCAGAGCTATCAGCGACAACGTCAAATGACGCTCGGAGACTTGCTTCTGGAGAATCGAATCATTTTTCTTCAAGGCGAAATCTATACAGGCAACGCAAACGAAGTTGTCATGAAGCTTTTATTCTTGCAAAGCGAAAATCGTCGCAAGGATATTCACTTTTATCTTAACTCACCGGGTGGTGAAGTTGTCTCCACGCTCGCGATCTACGACACGATGCAAATGCTCTCTTGCCAAGTAGCAACCTACTGCGTTGGCCAAGCTGCCAGTGGTGCCGCGGTTCTTTTAGCCGGCGGAGCAAAAGGCAAGCGATTCTGCTTACCGAACAGCACCGTCATGGTTCACCAACCACACGGCGGCGTACGTGGACAAGTCTCCGATATCGAGATCCAAGCAACCGAAATCCTTCGGATGCGTCAACAGCTTAACGAGATC
>JANODQ010000768.1:0-3688 GCA_031412775.1 Pirellulaceae bacterium
TTTCCTTCCAACTCTCAAGCTTTTCTTCATATAGATAGTCGAACTTTCGCTTTTGGTCACCGAAGAATAGCCAGTTTTTTCCTTTGGCTTGGTCTGCCTCTCGTTGTTGCAGAAATGCCATGAACGGGGCGATACCAGTACCGGGACCTACCATGATGATTGGCGCTTCCGAATCTTTCGGAATCGTAAAGCCATGCGAAGGTTGAACAAAAACAGTTAAAGAGTCTCCATGTTCAAGTCGGTCAGAAAGCAACGTTGAAGCGACACCTTTGCGACTTCGATCGCGAACCAAGTTTTCGACTCGACTAACAGTGAGGTGAACCTCATTTGGGTACATCGATTGACTACTAGCGATGGAATAAAGACGAGGCCGTATACTTGGAAGGAACTTAAGTAATTCGGTCGACGTCAACCGAAGGTCGGGAAACACGGTAAAGAAATCTACAAGATCCAATTGACCAATCTCATCGCCGTCTAAGAAAGACTCGAGCGCGGTCACTAACGTCTCATCCAACGCAACCGATCCGTTCACCTTTACCCGGTCTCGCACCTTCGAAATCGCCAATTCAACAAGCTCAAATGGTACAAATCTGAGGCACCTTCGGGAGAGTTCCGCTTGTGTCTTTGCGTCGTTGTCGACGTTGGACGCGGCGATCAATTCATTCACTAGGGCCATGCAGTTGGTCGGTACGATACCAAGAGAATCACCGACGTTGAAGGTTATGCCAGTGCCCTGTAAGTCAATCTCTACGTGACGAGTATCTTTCGCAGATCCGTCACGATTGAGTCTCTCACTGCGTATTAACTTTCCAATTCCAGGATTGTCGCGTGTTCCAATTGGCTTGTTAATTTTGCCAATCTCAGCGATCGAGGTATCGTTGGTCTTACCGACAAGCAGACTTTTTGCCGCACTCCCGCTTGCCGTTTTCGCTGAATTCTGTGCGAATTCTTTGTTTAACTGACGGAGCATTTTCACAGTCTCGTTTCCACCGGGCGAGCAAAGGGAAAGACTCTTCTCATTTCCTGTCGAGATCGCCTCGGCATATGTTTGACAAAGATACCCACAAGAGCCGCAGTTTAACTGCGCCATCGCGGCCATAAGACGTAACTCCTTGGGTTTTCCCTCTGCGAGCTTCATCCGATCCGTGATCGGCAGCGTAGAGTCATGCCAGGGCATATCTTCTGCAAGATTTTTGATTGTCGGCGCAGAATCCGCTATCATCGAACTTGTAGATGGACCCCTTAAAGATGGACCCAAGGGCGGGTTCAGAATCGCAGCGGCGGCAGCCAACGATCCTGAGTCCCCGCCCTGGGCCACTTTCGGGTCGGCACCACTTTTCGCGGTGCCAAATGAGTTATGAGCGTCAACGATTCCGATCATGCCAGCGAGGAAGCCATTTAGCCAAGCTCTTTGTTCTGATGTAAACGGTGCTGATTCGGGAATGATTTGTATATTCATGTCTTGTTAACTTCTCAGTTCAATCGTTACCAATTTCAATACCGACTGGATTGGGATTCATCGCGGCCCAAGTTGCCCAGTCAAATGTCTTTGCAAACGTGTCAAACGGTTCGCTCCCGTTTCGATTTGCTAAGTAGCATTCGATCACGCTTGCAACGACTCTTGGGCACTCATCCCAAGCGATCGATTCGAACACCTTGCTGCCGATCCTAGGATCCTCACCGGTTGTCCCTCCAAGTAGGATGTGATAGCCGTCGACCATCTCCGTGTCACACTCTTCTGCATCGACATCGTTCGAGGGGACTTCCACCTTCGTTGCAATCAACCCAATGTCGCCAATCGCATGCTGCGCACAGCTATGGTGGCAACCTGTTACATGGATATTGATGGGGCTATCGATTTCGAATCGCGACTCGAGGTAGGCCGATAACTCCATAGCATTCGCCTTCGTGTCGGCCCCTGCAAATTTGCAGCCCGCGCTCCCCGTGCAAGCGACCAGACCAGCACGAAAAGTAGACGCCTCCACGGTTAAACCGAGGTCGCCGATCGCTTGGCAAACATCCGGAAGGTTGCTCTCTTCAATATGAGGAATAAGTAAATTCTGCCAAACGGTGAGTCGGATTTCTCCGGTTCCATAAGTGTCCGCAATTTCTGCCAACCCTCGCAACTGAAGCGATGTCATTCGCCCCACCGGCAATACCACTCCGGTATAACAAAGTCTTTCTTGCTTCTGACGATGGACTCCCACATGTGCCCAGCGATCAATATTCTGAGGCTGCGTAAACTGCTCTTTTGAGACCTTCTTTAAAATGTTCTCTTGCTTACGATCAGTTAATTCCTTCTCCATTTCGGAGAGAAATTTATCGAATCCGAACGCATCTAGAACGTACTTCAAGCGAGCTTTTTTACGATCCGTTCGATCTCCATGCTTAATGAACGTGCGAAGCACGGCATCGCAAACGGCAAGAGTATCGCTAGGCCTCACTAATACTCCGGTTGATCTTGCGAAATCTCCATGACCTGTGATTCCACCTAAACCAAGTAGGAAGTAAACGCCGCTCGGAAGTTGTACATTGCCCTGTTCTTCCGATACCGAAACCGCATGAAAGCTAATGTCATTGGTCTCGGCTAAAGAAGTCATTCGCCCCGATCCGTCGTAAGCAATATTGAATTTTCTTGGCAGTCCGTAAAATTCAGGACGGTGAAGGATGTGATAGTGAAGGTCTCTCGCCAATGGAATCGTTTCGATGAGTTCAGTCGAGTCGATTCCGCTGAGCGTGCTAGCTGTCACGTTACGAATGTTATCTGCCCCCGATCCTTGCGTGACTATTCCTAGATCGCGTAGTCCCATAAGCACGTTCAAGGCATTCGATGCCGAAATCTCTCGCAATTGGAGATTTGCTCGAGTGGTTATGTCGGCGTACCCACCTGCGAAGTTGTCAGCAATATCCGCTAGCCCACGAAATTGGTGCGACTGAATAATTCCGCCAGGCAGTCGCATTCGACACATGAAGGAATTTTGAGCCGGTGCAACGAAGAATAAGCCGTGGTACTTTGTCAGAAAGATATCCGTACCTTTGGGAAACTCGCCTTTGGCTGCGCGTTCGCCAATCTCCGACCACATATCCAGTCCATTTTTCTCGCGCTTCGCCTTTTCTTCTGCAACTAAAGTTTTTCCTGCTGCTTCGAATTGATCCTGAGCATCAGCGTGAATCTTCGGTAGCCAGGTTGTCTTCGATGCCGCAGTAGCCCCGCCTGCCGACGGCATGACACTTGAAGCGATTCCTCCCAGTTGAAAGTTCACACCTTGAGATGCCGAACCGCTTAACACGGGAAGGTTTTTTACTTTTCGCGCAACGTCGGTTCCAAGCAGTAGGCCTTGAAAATACGCTTGTTGCTCTCGCGAAAATTCGTTTGGTGCGTTCATAAGGTTTTATCTACGTGTGAAGTTCTATATTTAGATGCCAAAACACAGCGTGCGTTGCTTCACGTCTGTTTCGCGATTCGAACTGAACAATCTTTGTAGGCGGGTTGACGAGACATGGGGTCAACATGTTCGAGGGTCAAGTTATTGGTCTGAAGATTGTGCATGGGCATGAAAACATTTCCGGGGCGTAGAGCGGCGGTGAGCACTGCATCCACAATCGCAAATCCTCGCCGACTCTCAACACGAACACGATCACCCGTCTGGATTTTCAGTTGAAGTGCATCTGCTGTGCTGATCTCGAT
>JANODQ010000769.1:0-4557 GCA_031412775.1 Pirellulaceae bacterium
GTGTGTCGAACGTAACGATAGTGGACGCGGGTTTGCGATTGTGATGCCACACTTCTATAAAAATTGGGCCGTGGACGATTTGAGGCGGGTTATCCTCAATGGAATTGTTTGGACTGCAAAGTTAGATGTTCCAGCCGATGGAATTCAAACGACTCTTCCAGATCTTAATTCTTTTTCACCTGTGTCGGTCGAGGTTCCGAACGCAAAGAAATCGTAATGCCATAATCTTGTAAGCTCGCAGTCGCGATTATTAAAGCTTGGGCTTGGGTGGCTTAACCGGGGACTTCCAAGGTAGGGCACCTTCGAGTTGCATTTCACGCTTCCATACTTTGTCAACGTTCGCGACGTAGAGCGTTCTACGATCGGGACCGCCGAAACGAGCGTAGCAAGGGCGCTTGGAACCGATTGGCATAGGCAAGATCAAATGCGAACGTCCAGGTTGATCGCATATTTGTATTCCCATGGCAGTCGAACAAACCAGCATCCCGTCTTTTGTTGTACACATTCCATCCAGTTGTCCTTGGAGCAGGTTGACGGGGACTTCGAGATGGAAGTACGGTTGCTTGTACTGAAGCGATCCGTCGTCCTTGATGAATGCTGCGTGAACAAATCGATTGGGGAAATGAGCTACGAAGAGCTGCGCTTGATCGGCGCTGAGTGTGATTCCATTGCATTCTTTAAAATCATCGACCGCCTTTCGCTCTCGGGTAGTTTTATCAATCATCCAGACCTTTCCTCCTTGCGGATCGGTAAAGTAGATGGTTCCGTCGTGCCTTACGACGATATCGTTGCTTCGCGTCCCGTCTGCAACAACTTCCATTGCGAAAGATTTGAGATCCCAAGCTCGAATCTCTTCGGAACCACTGCATGCCCCGTAAAGTTTTCCGTCGGGACCAAGGGCAATTCCGTTGGCTTTTGCAGTGTCCTCTACAACGACAGTCCGAGTACCGCCTGGCGTAATGCGATAGAGCTTTGATGCGGGTACATCGGTGAAGTACAGCGTGCCATCATCGGTGATCGCGAGTCCTTCTGCCCATTCATGTCCTTCGCTAACTAATTCCCAACTTGAACCAGCGACGAGAAAATCTTTTGCATCGTTCTTGCACTCGTCAATGTGTGTTGACACCGGAGTTTTTCCGTGGTCTTTCCAAAGCCATCGCAATACATCAGGAAAAATCGAAGCACCATGCTTGCCGCTGTGAAAGCCTTCGCTCCAGGCATGGTTGACTTCGTAGCCCGCAAACTGAAGCGATCGGAGCATGCTCTGATTTGCCATCCACCAATCGCCACCGTAGATATTGTTATCATTGCTTCCGTCTTGAAGAAATATGCGCAGGGGCTTGGGTTCGGTCTTTCGGATAATCGTGGAGAATTCGTGTGCTCCTCTCAATCCGACATACGTTCCAACAGTGGTGAAGATGCGTCGAAATGAATCCGGTCGATGCCAAGCTGCATTGAGCGCCGCGATGCCTCCGGAACTGGAGCCACAGATCGCGCGGTCATCGGGGTTGCTACTTAAGTTCAACGCGTGGTTCTTTACAACGTGCGGAATTATTTCCTCAATCAAGAATCGAGCATACCGACCATCAACGCTATCATATTCGTACGATCGATTGAAGCGGTCCTGCGAGTCGGATGTCGGTGCGGGTACAACTCCTGGTTCAATGAACAGACCGATTGTGACCGGCATTTCTCGCGAATGAATGAGGTTGTCAAACACATTGGGAACGTTGAAGCCGCCGTCGCGCTTGGCGTAGTTTCGGCCATCTTGAAAGACCATTAACGCAGTTGGCTTATCCGACGAGTACTGCTTAGGCACATAGATCCAGTAGTTTCGTTTTGTTCCTGGATAGAGTTGCGAATCGCTGAATTGCCCTTCGATAACTTCGCCGACAGGGCTACCGGGCTTCAGTTTGGAATCTGGATGAGCAGGATAACTTTCCATTTCTCGGTTTTTAGGCTGCGCCAGAGCGAGACTGCAGATGCTTTGAAAAACAACGAAGAGAAACACCATTCGGAGAGGTAATGTTGGTATCAAAATATCGTTCCATTGACAAAAAACTACGACTTAACGTGAGTATAGAAATTGCTATCTTAGCCTGAGATCAAAGGTGGGAAAGAACCTCTGTTTTGACAAACTGTCAGGTTATATTTTTGGATTGTACATTAATATGTGGAGGCAATTTTGGAGTTGAACGTGAAAGATTTGGAATGAATAGTCAAAGCCCGAGGCTGATTGGTTGCAATGCAGTGCATACCTTGTTAAGTTGATGAAAGTCACTTCCACCTGTTAATAAAGGACACTAAAATGCCAAAAGCGATCGCCATTTGTGCTTTTTCTTCGTTAGCGCTTGCACTGAGTTTCTTCGGATCGCCCAGTCTATCAGCCGTAGAGCCGAATCGTCCGAACATACTCATTATCTATGCGGATGATCTTGGTTATGGTGAAACGGGAGTTCAAGGCTGCAAGGATATTCCGACTCCGAATATCGATTCGCTTGCGAAGAATGGACGTCGATGCACGCAAGGTTATGTGGCAGCGACTTATTGCAGTCCATCGCGAGCTGGTTTGATGACCGGAAAGTATCCGACTCGTTTTGGGCATGAGTTCAACGCAATTACTCGATCGAGCGGACTCTCGCTCAAGGAGATTACCCTTGCTGATCGGCTTAAGAAGCAGGGGTACGCAACCGCAGCTGTTGGTAAATGGCACCTTGGAGATGGGCCCGATTACCATCCGACCAAGCGAGGCTTCGACGAGTTCTACGGTACTTTAGCCAATACGCCATTCTTTCATCCAACTAAGTTTATTGATACTCGAGTCTCTGGAGATGTGATGGAAATTACCGACCCAGATTTTTACACAACCGATAAATATGCCGAGCGATCAGTGGATTGGTTGGAGCGTAACAAGACCAAGTCGTGGTTCCTCTATTTGCCATTCAACGCTCAGCATGCTCCTCTAGAAGCTCCTAAAAAGTATCTCGATCGCTTTCCGTCAATCGGAGATGAAAAGCGAAAGATGTTTGCTGCAATGATGTCAGCGATGGATGACGCGGTTGGTTCGGTGCTAAAGAAAATAAAGGAACTTGGACAGGAAGAGAACACACTCATCTTCTTCATCGCCGATAATGGAGGGCCAACACAATCTACAACATCTCAGAATGGTGCTCTTCGCGGATTCAAGATGACTACTTTCGAGGGAGGCCCAAGGGTCCCTTTCTTTGTTCAGTGGAAGGGTCGGTATCCTGAAGGCAAGGAGTACAAATTGCCAGTAATGAATTTAGACGTTCTTCCAACCTGTCTTGCCGCCGCCGGTGCACCTATCGCATCTACAGAGGGACTTGACGGTATCGATCTCAGTCCGTATCTCGACGGACAAAAGGAAGCATCTCCTCATGAAACAATGTACTGGCGTTTTGGTGAGCAATGGGCCGTTCGGCATGGTGATTGGAAGCTGGTAGTTTCTAAGGGTGGAAGCGGAAAGCCTGAGCTTTACAATATGGCAAAGGACATTGGTGAGTCGACAGATTTGGCGGCCAGCGAGTCTGCGAAAGTTACTGAATTGCGAACACTCTACGATGCGTGGAGTGCTCAGCAAGCGGAACCTGTCGCGATTGATCAACCGAGAAACCAGAAGGCACCACGAAAAAACGCGAAGAAGAAGGCTGCTTGAAACGGTTCTCGCTTTGCAAGTCGATTCGATTGTGGTTAGAATTGGGCGAGGAGGTTGCCCGCCCTATGTTGATTCTAACCAAACCTTTTTTTACTTATTTTTTCTTTATCGCAGCAATTGCGACCTCGGCGTCGACCAGTCAAGCGGATGACTCCCGAAAAGCCGAACTGGTCGCTCAATTTGAGCATGAGATTCGGCCTGTTCTTATTGGCCAATGCATCAAGTGCCATAGTGACAAAAAACAGGAGGGTGGGCTTCGGCTGGATACCCTGGAAGGTTTTTTGAAAGGCGGAGATAGTGGTCCAACGTTAGTCCCAGGGAATCCCGAGGAAAGTGTGCTGATGGAGGCACTTCACTACGATGGCCTTGAGATGCCGCCGACCGGAAAACTTCCTGAAAAAACGATTCTCCAGTTCGAGCGCTGGATAGCTGAGGGTGCCATTTGGCCCACAACAGACAAGCCTCTACGTCCTGCAGAAAGATCCATCAGCGATGCCGATCGCCAGTGGTGGGCGTTTGTTCCGGTTAAGAAAACTGATCCACCAATAGATGGCCGAGATGAGTGGTCCAAGAACCCGATCGATCGATTCGTTTGGAAGGGTTTAGCGGATCACGAAATGGAGCCTGCTCCAATCGCTGATAATACGACCTTAATTCGACGCCTCTATTTCGATTTGATCGGGTTGCCCCCTTCGCCAGCGGAGATCGATGCGTTTGTGGGCGACGAATCATCGAACGCAATAGAACAGGTCGTCGATCGCTTGCTGGCAGATTCTCGTTACGGCGAGCACTGGGCTCGCTTCTGGTTAGATTTGGTTCGCTACGCCGAATCGGATGGTTGGAATAAAGACGAGTATCGTCCTCATTTATGGAAGTATCGC
>JANODQ010000770.1:0-10400 GCA_031412775.1 Pirellulaceae bacterium
GCGAGACAACATCCTGAAAAAATTCATATCGACTGCACTCTGCTTCGAGCCAGACGATATCCATACCAATCAGCAATGATTTGAGTGCCTCGCGAGAATCATCGTGAGGATCTACTAAAGCTAAACGAATAACATTGCTCATGGTGCACTTGAATGGTTAAGGCGAATACCGAATAAATTTTTATTGACAGATGGTATGCAAGTTATCGGTTCGGTTGATTTAAACTTCCGGAATTACTTTGATTCGTAACTCGGTATCCAGCAGGGGTTGCACCGTTAGGCGAAACCTTGGTTCCGGTATGCGAGAAACCTTGCGGTGGCAACGATTGTGGGGAATGATTGTACATTTCGGTCGGCGTTGGAAGAGTTTCTGGATCGCTGAAGCCGTTGGGGCCACAGCTTCCAGGAATCGATGGATTACATGGATTTGGTGTTTCGATGTAACCTCGCCAGTAGAGTTCTTTGTCAGAAGGACTATAAGAATTAAAGCCGGGGCCACCTGGTGGCACTTGTGAAGGATCCATCGCTCCTGCAAAGTCGGGTGTCACCATGATTAGTAGTTCAACTTCGTTCTGGACTTCGCGGTTGCTTCGGAACAGGGCTCCAAGGAAAGGTAAGTCGCACAATCCCGGTATGCCCGAAGATTGAGCTTCGGTTCTCGACTGAAGAAGCCCTGCGAGTGCGAGCGTTTGCCCCGCTTGCAATTCGACTGCGGTGTCAACAAATCGCGATCGGAGTCCAGGAACCGTTGTACCCTGAAAAGTTACTGAACGGGCCGAGTCGATTTCGCTGATTGTTGGTCGGACTTCTAACCAAATTCGTCCGTCACCACGAACCTTTGCGACAAAGTCTAATCGTGTTCCGAACTCTCGAAATTCAACGCCAACTTGTCCAAGACCTTGAGGGACCAAGATCGGAAACTCACCGCCCGAGTTGAAGCTCGCAGGTCGCCCATCGATCGCAACTACGGTAGGATCTGCCATGATCTTTACTAAGTTTCGCTCTTGCAGTGCTTTGATCGAAGCGATGAATGTTGTGTCGTTATCAAAGATAGCGAATCGGAAGTTATCGCCACCGACAGGTCGGATTCCAGTGGTTGGATCAGGTACACCGAGGGTTCCCGCGACCGCCTGCTGGAATGACGCGTTGCTTCCATCGAGAGCCCAATCGACACCGAGAGATCGCAATTTTGTTCTAGAAACTTCCATGACCTTCGTATGCAACATAATTGTGTGCACACCAAGTACTTGAATACGATTAATAACCGTCGGGTAGTACTGCTCGGCGATTGCAACTGCTTGATCGACGTGCTCATCAGCGTTGACTTGTCCGCTCAAGATGACTGCATTTTGAATCGGACGAACGACAAGGGCAGCCATCGGGAATTCCGACCGCAAAATCGCTTCTAGTTCACGTGCATCACCAAGCACGACGACTTGTACGCTATAGACCTTATCATTAGGTGCATACAAATCAACCTGCGCTATGCCGGTTGCTTTTGCGGAGATCAAGAGCTCCTTGCGACCCATGGGGCGAACGCTGAGCACCGAGTCGTTATCGACAACTGCGCGGTCAATGTCTTCGCCGAGCGAAATCATTTGAGACGTATTAACGACCAGCCGAAGCTGCTCGTTCGACTTTGTCACAACGAACATGCCTGAAGTTGGTGGCGGGATCTGCTCCGCATTTTGCTGCCCACGTGTGTCTAATGAGCTCAATACAATTGAGAGCAAAAAAGCGACAATCGAAGGGATGTACCTGCTGATTGCAAAGCATTTCGATTTCGACATAAGAACCACATCCTTGTGAGTCTGCGTGCTAGCCGATCCGGAAACGGTGACCGTCTAAGCCATCCTTGGCGTCAACGAAAACCGCGTTACTTGTAGTCCGTTCGGAAATTCAGGTAGGGTGTTGATTGCCGATAACTACGGAGTCGATTTACTCGCGGAATTATCCTCTTTACCCGTACTATCGTCATCGGCACTCGGATACGTGGGCTTGAACCCCGTTCCTCCCCAAGTCCACTGCTTTCCATCCCAAACCATCCCCGTCGAGGAACTTTGCGGGTTAGGCGAGTCGTAGGGAGTGTCGCCGGATACTCTTGCATTGGAAGTCCCAATAGATGGTTGGGCATTAGAGTTGGAATCGCCATTCACTTTCAACGGTACCTCGCCGTCGCGATCCCACTCATAAGTTTCCGTACCAGCAGGCGAAATGATAATCATCTTTTTAGCCGCTCGTGTTTGGACTGTTTCGTGTGCGAACTGCTGCACAGCACCAGTCGTAGGGGACGCGTTGTCAACGACAGCTGACCTTGCCCATTCCAAAAATTGTTCGCCGTTATCCGTTTTGTTCTTGTCCTTTTCGTCCGCTTGCGGCGGAGTTAAAGATAACTTTAGCTTGCCCAGGTTTTCAGCTGTATTCAATGCTTCGAACTGGCTGGACTGTATCAACAGCTGGATGACCGAAGCTTGCTTTAGTTTTTCGCTATCTTCGCCTCGCACTGCGATCCCATCGACCATGAAAACTTCAACGTTTTCCATGACGCGAATACTTTTGCTCTCAAGCACTTTGCCCCCTTTGTCGAAGAAGCCGTGAACGTCAACACGATCTCCTGGCTGGATGTAACCCGTCGCACCCCGATCCTTATCAACAGCTAAATCGAATACTCGATAGCCGACAGGAATCGTTTGAGCCACGCTTTCGCGAGAAGTATTGATCTTTCGCTCGAGTAGAGGTTCGCCCTGATATAAACGCTGGTTCGTGAATTTGCCTTCCACTAGCTTGGGGTCCTGAACGAATCCAACGGGAAGCCGATCACGAGGCCATTTTTCTAGAACAAATCGTTCTGGTGAAATTCTTGTGTTAACGGCAATATCGTTGGCGGCTACAAGAATGTCGACCGTCGCGAGAGATTGAGAAGGCTTATCTTGGATGGCTTGCGAGGCAGCGAACGCCGCAACTCCACCGCAACCAAGTGCAACAGCCAATAAGACAATTGGTTTAGAACGCATAGATTTTGGATGACCTTAGTAGAGCATCCAAAATTTGACTATCCAGTCAAATCGGACGCTACACGAAAACTTAGGCATCCATGCCAGAACGGGCACAATTGAACACTAGCTCATAACCAAACATTGGCAAACCAATATCTCAAACGTCGTGAAGGCTAAATGGTCACTGTTGTGAACATCGACATAAGCTGAGCGTGACTTGAGTAAATTTCAAAATTTTCGACACGTCTCGCCGATCCCCACCTATCGATTACCGTTTTCGACTACAAACTTTGCCTTTACGTGCTTGATTCGATTCACTCCAACGAGCACGAGTACCATTTCATTGAGCGCGAGCACGATTGAAAGCAAAACGTGGTGGCGTTTGCCGCGTTGCTGGACGTTGCATCGCAATAGGCACACCTAAGCGGCCTTACGACCTGCTTGAATTGGCACAATCGATACAACCTGCAGAGCGTCTTGGTGATTCCTTCTTGCAAAGACAACGGTGTCATCATGTACAAGCTTCGGAAGCCATTCGATCAGCGATTGTCCTATCGACGAATCGTCTCCCCAACCTTCATCAACAATGATCAAGTCGCTTGGCAACGTCGAATGAACAATTCTCCTGAGTGCGGATGATGCATCTCCTGGCACCAGATGAGCCCTTACGTTCTTCTCTGCGAGCATTTTGTGCGCATCTTTAAGCCGCATGTGGGCACCAACTTGAGTGCCTGATTCGAATAAATCTACACCCGCATAACGAAGCTGCGTGCTGCCATCTCGCAAGGTAAACATCGAGAGAATTTGTTCGATCCGGCTACCATTTCCCATCCCGATTTCCAGGATAGCACCGACCGGATGGTCAAGAAGATAGTGAAATAGAGGTCGCAATTGAACTGGCTTTGAAAGGCTCTTCCAGTACGTTCTTTGAATCCAAGATAGCTTCGCCATAGTCGAATCTTCGAGCGAGAGGACAGTGAACCGAAACGGCAGATATGGTTCAGCTATTGGCCGACCACGATACTAAACTACTTCGACCAAAGAGCTTCTCTAAAAACAAAAATGTGCACCACGCCCTCACGATTTACCTAGTCTTCGCGGTTGTATCGATTATTCAGTCATGCAATTCTAAGTTTTTACTCAATATACGAGCCGATGCCGTCGGCTGGGCCTGGGATCGCGTTCTAGCCTTATCTTATTCGGCAATGTTCCGTCAGACCACCAAATATATTGTCCACCAAAACATATCCAGGTATGAGTCACACTCTTTTTCAAGATGATCCGGACGTTCCGTCGCCTTGGGGAGAGTTCGTCCCGTGGCTTCAACGTTGCGAAGATCGTTTGGTTATGTCTGCGATCCCGATGCTCGATTTGTTGCATCATGATTTGCAAGAAGACACGGGAGACTTGCCCCTTTATGGGCCGGCCCCAACAGCTCCTCTATCAATCAATCCCTCATCGACAACTATATCATCACACGTCCTCACCAATGACGCGTCTCACCTTTCGTCACCCATTGCAGACAATTCGAACGTCTCTCAACTGGCATCTTCCGCGCATCTACAAACGGGCTGGGTTGATGCGCAGCAGCGATTTGGACTCAACGGAACTGGACAAACCGTCGCGGTCATCGATAGCGGTATCGCCTGGGACCACGTCGCCTTGGGTGGTGGTTTTGGTCCAGGCTATCGAGTCGTGGGTGGGTGGGATTTCGCCGAATCAGATTCGAATCCATATGACGATCGACCAGCAGGCTTTCATGGAACACACGTGGCTGGAATTATCGGAGCCAGTGATGCTACGAGGTCTGGAGTTGCATCCGGTGTTGACCTTGTTGCATTGCGAGTCTTTGACGACGCAGGTAAAGGTCAGCTTTCGTGGGTGGAGAACGCGCTCCAGTGGGTTCATCAAAACAAAAACAAGTTCGAGTTTCCTATTACGACGGTAAACCTTTCCTTGGGCTCAACTTGGAATGGAAGCACGATTCCCGCTTGGGCATCCTTAGAGGATGAACTCCAAACTCTACGTAACGATGGAATCGTTGTTGTTGCCTCCGCCGGTAACTCATTCAAGCAATACAATACACCCGGTCTTAGTTACCCCGCGTCCAGTGCGCTGGTGATTCCCGTTTCCTCAGTCGATTCTAATGGAATGTTTAGCGACTTCAGCCAACGTCACGATCGCGCAATAGCCGCTCCAGGCAGATCTATTCTTAGCACGGTTCCTGATCACTTTCTTGGTACCGACGGAGTCATTAATGATTGGGCTCTATCGTCGGGAACGAGTATGGCCGCACCGTATGTCGCGGGTGCATCGGTGCTCGTCCGCGAAGCAATGCAACTTGCTGGATGGTCAACAATATCTCCGACAGGGATCTACAATTGGTTAATGGACACATCCGATAGTGTGTTCGATAACGCGACCAACGCATCCTACGATCGACTGAATCTAGGACGCGCGATTGCGAATCTGATTCCAGCAGATCAAGCAGGCGATGATTGGAGTTCTGCTTCGACATTGACTCTCCAAAATCGAATGACGACCGATGGATGGATTAATACGCTTGGCGAGCGCGATGTGTATCGATTTACCGCTCAGAGTAGTGGGACCGTGACATTGAATTCAGAGTCAAGTCGACTACAAGATTCATCATGGACCATATGGTCCAATGGTCAGTCGTCATCGCTTTCGGGCAATCCAACAAGTTCCTCTGGTACGAGTTTTTCCGTTGTAGCGGGGCAAAGTTATGCGATCGGAATAAGTGACTCGGATCAAATCGGTCCCTATCAATTGCAGTGGCAATTCAACCCATCTAACTCGTCTTCAGGTTCTGGTGACAGTAGCAGCGGGACCGACGCGAACGCCTCGCAATTTGGCATTGTCCGGAATGGATCGAACCTACAGATTCTCGGGACAAGCAACTCCGACCGCTATCAAATCGATGTATCTAATGGTGTTCGAATTGAAGTCGGTGGAAAGACCTTTAACTTTAATCCCGGCCTAATCGACAACATTCAGGTCGATCTTCAAGGGGGTGATGATCTTCTTCACGTTATCGGTGGCGCAACAGCGGAGAAAATCGACTTTAACTCTGGTCGCGGAACCATCGAGAATACTTCAATAAAGATGTCGATTGCGAACGCCGAGCAGATTGAGTTTACTGGCGGTGGTGGATTCGATCGGGCGTACTTAGTTGGCACCGATGGTGATGATGTATTGACTGCGAAGCCTCGTTTTGCCGAAATGACCGGCACGGGGTATCGATTGCAAATCAACGATGTTCAAAGCATCTACGTCGATGCGACTCAAGCAGGACAAGATAGCGCGTACTTCTACGACTCGGTCGCCGATGACCGATTGAGTGTGCGTCCTCAATTCACCAGCATGTCTGGCGATCGCTTTTTTAATTACGCTTCTGGTATCGAACGGGTCTATGCCTATTCCAATGCGGGTGGAATCGATTCAGCAACGCTATATGATTCGGCCTCGGTGGACACGTTCAATACAAGCGGCGACGTAGCATCGATCGTCGGTCCGAACTTCTTTTCGTATACTCGCTTTTTTGAAAAAGTAGAAGCGGTTTCCTCTGCGGGTGGTCGCGACATCGCGGCTGTTTATGCAACAGACGGCAATTCGATTCTCGTCGGTAGCGATTTCTCTGGCTATCAAGACTCGCAGTGGTCGCGAATCGCACGCGGTTTCTCCGACGCAAGAACTTTTGTAAACAACCAACTCTTGAGCGTTCGCAGCTTTGCCGTTGAAGAACTTATGTCGGTGGATTTGATCAGCAGCACGATCGCCGCAGTGCCGGCGAGTGAATCAAACGTCGACATCGGCAGCGGCATTGCGATGAACGTTTCTCCGATCCCTAACACGGTGGTAAACGCTGGGACCCGAGTTGATTTGCCAGTTGATTTGCCTGTTGACATGCTTGCTCTATCGTTCGAGGCATTCGCTTCATCAAACATCGCTCGAGAAGCGATCGACACTGTCGAGCCATCATCATCCTTGGGCTTTGTACGATTGCCGATTGAAGAAGTCGCCGATATCGGAGATCGTCAGTACGAATCACTTCTTGTCGATTTGGAAGATGAACGACGTTGGATCGAAGCCATTTTTGCTGAACATGGTGTCTGACGTTCGTCGTACGCATCTGTTCAAGCATTGTCTAGTCGGATCGGCATCGGCTCATTTAAATACGCTGAAAACATCTTGAATTTACGCCACATCTCGCGCAACGCCACCCTCGGCTCTGTGCCCTCTGTGCCTCTGTGTTTCAATTCCACACAATTGTTCGTCCTTCTGTTAGCATTGCTCGATCCCGCATTTTAGAAACACGGAGGCACAGAGATCACAGAGGAAAATCCAAGCAATTCGCAATTCTAAAACGTTAAAATGGTGGAGATCATTGAGTAGATACGGATTTTCTATGCGATCAGCCATCGCGACAACCAAGATTTAGGCAAGTCTGAAACGACAAGCGATGGTGCGTTGATCGAAGATTCGCCCAAACGATTGGCCGCAGTCATACCCGACCGAATCGCACCTTCCATCGTCGCTGGCCACTGGGTATCGGTCCAATCGCCCGCTAGCCAAAGATTGTTTCTTGCAAAATGATCTGCTGCCAGCCGTGACTTTTGATGTCCCGGCGATACCGAAAAAACTGAATTTGGATCGGTAACGACACGCCCTCGAAGAAGCTTTGCTCGAGCAGCTTCTGGAAAAACCGCTGCAAGATCCGCTGCGACCAATTCGAGTATTCGATTGGAATCGCCTTTTGGCAAATCGCGTGAACCACTGATGACAATTTGATAGTAATGCTCATTACGATCGGTATCAGACTCAGAATCGATTCGGTGCAACGATTTGTTCTCGATCGGTTCCTTGAAAATCCATTGGCACAAACGGTCAACTAAAATTGCGTGTGGCGTCTCAAGCCACGATCGGTCCCACCATGTATGAACACCGGTGATGGGTGCTGATTGCAGTTTGGATACTGAATCGATTTCGCAATGTTCCTCGATCAACCGCGAGATTCGATGCCATGGGACGGCGAATACAAAATGATCCGCTTTGAATTGCTTTCCCTCCCGTGACACGACAGACTGGCAACGGCCTTCAGACCACGTGCAATGGTCAATCGTTACTCCATAGTCAATTTGAATTCCACGAGCTTCCAGCGATTGGCCTCCGTGTTCGCCGATGATTTCGCTGAGCGGTTGTCTGGGTACTAACAAGTTATACGCCTCGCGATTCGCGGCAAAGCCATCGATCAGGACCTTTCGAGTGGCTCCCAGTGTGACACGGTCTATCTGGTCACCGAGAGCACTTACTAGAATCGTCGACCAAAATCGAGTGATAACTTCTTCTCGTTGACCGATACCTCGCAGCCATTCGATCGCTAGTTGTTCGTCCAGACTTTGAACGGCTTTCAATCTCATCAGCTTCCAAAGTCCCCGTGCGATTTGGATTCGGTCACTATGTGAGATTCCTGGCCATCGGCGAATAAGCCCGGATAGGTGCAGCGGTGCGGGTAGTACTGAAGCTTGTACGGGTAGATGTTTACCGGTGGAGGAGAAAAAATGAAGTACTCGCTCGCGCTGCCAAAACGAGTCGATGTTCAGCTCTCGCAAGAACCAATCAAGATTCGTACAGCACGCCATCCCAACATGCTGGCAGTAGTCTAAACTCTTTCCAGACACGGTATCTTCAAACGAGCCGACACGACCTCCAAGTCGTCGTCGCGATTCCAGTATGCGTACATGAAATCCTTTTTGGTGCATTCCGATCGCAGCCGACATCCCTGCCAATCCACCACCGACGATGATCACAGAAGGACTGGAATGGACAATATCAGACCTCATTTCGGCTCAGCCTCTTGCACAGGCGCATTTTGTATGGTTGCATTTTGAGTGAATCGAAGATAACTCGGAGTAATTGCATGTTGAAAGAAGAGCTGAAGCTTTTCCAGTCGACCAAGTCGCGTCCGACGATTCCAAATGTTTCCGATATTTGATTCTATTTTGAGAAGCAAATGATAATATGTATGCCACATTAGCGAAAACATTCGTTGTCCGTCGCTATCCAACGAAGCATGCATTTTCCAACCCGAGCAGTAAAGAGTTTTGGCTCTTTTAATCTGTGATCGAAGCATTGCTTCCCAGTTTCCGTTTGGAGCACAGTTGAGCCACGCGGCTTGATCAATCTGATTGCTTTCAAGTAACTCGGTAGGAAAGTAAATCCGATCTTGCTCCGCATCTTCCGCAACATCGCGAATAATATTCGTGAGCTGAAAAGCAATCCCGCAATCAATCGCTGCATCCTTAAACTTGGAAAAGTCACCTCGCCATATCGACAGACAGGCCAGCCCAACCGATGATGCAACGAGATAGCAGTACCGGTCGAATGCGGTACTATCCAATAGACGCACATGCTCGACCTGATCCATCGCAACTCCTTCAACCATTTCATGCAATCGGTCGAGTGGGATATCGAAGTTTGCAACCGCATCACTCAGTGCGAATTGAATGTTGGAGAGCTCGTCAGGATATAAATGATGATTCTCGCAATTAATCTGAAGCGTACCGCTAACCAAGTTATCAATCCATTTATGTAGCGAGATAGGATCAAAACCATGCTCGTTATTATTAAGCCTCGTGTTAAGGGATTTTGGGCCATCGCCTAAGTCGTCGATGACTCGTGCGTAGGCATAAAGAGCAAGCATGGCTTGACGCTTCTGAGGCCTCAGCAAAGAGAACGAGCGATAGAAGTTGCTTCCGCTTGAGCGTGAAATGCGTTCACAATGTTGATAGGAAACCTGGAGGGCGTTAAGCATATTGCGACCCGCCTGAAACCATTCGATTTCCCTTAGCGCTATTGCTGAATCGATTGGAACGAGGCGGCTTTCGCGTTATCATCGCTCGCACAAGCAGCAAAACCTTCGAGGGCTTGCTGACTTCAATCCGTTGGCTCCAAACGTCACCAGACTTGGCAGTAATCGCGTCGGCGATGGCAAGCCCGCCACTTGCGAAAAGTCGTATGTCGCGACTGAGCCAACCGGGAACGTGATTCGTCAACTCCCAACCGGAAGTGAATCCCAAACGGAGATCATCTATCCAGCTCAGAACCGAATTGCAAAGTGGTTCGGTTGTTAAGGCATCTAGAATCATCTTTTCATCGATACCGTGACTTGCCCAACGGGATCGTGGTAAATATATCCGATCGATTGCCGCGTCACGACTCATATCTTGCGCGAAGTTTACAAGTTGTAGGCTTGTGCAAATAGAATCGCTCCAAGCCAAACACTGTTCGGAGTGAACATTAGCCAATTGCAAGACAATGCGACCAACAGGATTCGCGCTCCGTTGACAGTAGTCCTTCAGTTGTTCATCGGTATCATAGCGG
>JANODQ010000771.1:0-7867 GCA_031412775.1 Pirellulaceae bacterium
CCGAAAATCTCATCGAAAGCGAACTTTTCGGACATCGTAAAGGTGCCTTCACAGGTGCCGATAGCCAACGTCAAGGACTTTTTGAGATTGCCAGCTCGGGAACCATATTCCTCGATGAAATCGGCGAACTCCCATTATCGATGCAAGCGAAATTGTTAAGAGTACTTGAAAGTGGTGACGTACGCCGCGTCGGAGACAATGAAGCATTCAAAGTAGATGTTCGAGTCGTATGTGCAACGCATCGCGATTTAGAAGCGATGGTTGAAGCAGGCTCGTTCCGTGAAGATTTAATGTTCCGGATCAACACATTCGAGATTCATGTTCCTTCCTTGCGAGAACGTGTGGAAGATATCGCATCACTTGCAAGACATATCTATCTTCGATTCCGCCCAGAACACAGCGGCATTCAAGAAATCTTCTCGCGAGAAGCACTTAACACACTCGAATCTCATCGTTGGCCAGGCAATGTACGCGAACTTGCAAACGTGATTGAACATGCCACCATCCTTTGTGATAATCCACCAATTCTACCCGAGCACCTGCCCAAGCACTTTAATGATCGCAAGCTTCGTAAGGATCTTCGTACAAGCAGCGTCCCGATGAGCTTGAAGGAAGTAGAATTGATCGCAATCCAAGAAGCAGTCACTCGCCATCAAGGCAATAAAAACGCAGCAAGCGAAGAGCTCGGCATCAGCCTTAAGACTCTTTACAATAAGTTAGCCCTCTTGGAGACTTCGAAAAAAGCAGCTTAGCTTTTTTTGATGCGAAGATGTCATTCCTCCTGAGCCGTGGCCGCTAGTTTTGAAGTTGCGCACGTTTGCAATCTGACGAAGCAAACCAAGTGAAACGAACCTCAAGTGAAACCAACCTAGTGCGACGCGTCAGCTAGCGGTAACGGTACCCGCGCCACCACTTACTTGCGCTGCATATTAGTGGAGATTTTATCGCAATTGGACTTAAGTTTCAGAATAGAGCAACTTCAAAAGGTGCTAGCCTTGGGTGCGATCTGGTAAATCGTGGTAAGTCGAAAACCGTGGCTAACGCCGTCGGCCCAGTTTTCATCAGGCCACAGCAGCACAATCTCCGAAGTATATCAAACAAATTCTTCATCTACGCGATACCCGAAAACAGCTTTGCAAGCCCCGTCAACGGAGATTGTAAAACGAGACTTCTCCAAATGTCATCGGAGAAAAACCGAATAATAACTGCAGCCATCCAAAGTATGAGCAACCACTCGAGTGATCGCTGTAAAGGGGCCGACCAAACGTCTTGTCGGTTGCTCGGATTTTGCTGCGTAGATTTACTTGAAATGAACCGAAGCGGTGAGTCGTGAGCTAGATCGAACTGGGATGAATGAATGTTCGATTCTTCTGCTGTCGCCGTACTCACAGAAGCATTGTCCTTAGATAAACCTTGTGAACCGCTCATCGCGACGCTTGAGGATTCAATAGCACCGAAGTAAGGAATGCCTAGCTTAGAGATCCGGTCAGCCATCCGAAAGCCGCTCACAGCACCTGGTTCGAGCCGCGAAGTCTGTAGGAGTTTCCTTACGATCGTCTTACTCTCTAAAGTTTTCGCGTTGACGGAAGCAGCCATCGCAATGAATTGGCTACTGTTCGGAGGTCGCAACAACATGAAAATGACACAAGATGTCAAAGCCCCAGCAAAAAAGGCAACGATCGTGGACATCGACATTGGCCCAGTGACTCGTGGAAAAATCTTTGGCTTTCCGGCGACGGCAACAAAGCCGCTCGCCCGCAACGACGCAGTTCGAATCTGGTCGACTAATTGGTCGTAAAGCTCACGCTTGCTCGCAACAACCGATTTCCAGTTTTGCTGCAGCATTGACTCATCCACAGAATTAGTTGATACGACTTTAAAATCCTCCGTCGCGTTATTAGTAGTTACCAATTGGTCTGACAGGTGCTGAGCGGAGGTGATCTCCCATTCGAGCGTTCGTTTACGCTGCTCGAGTTGTAGGATTTCGTCGGACTTAATCTTCGTGAGCGAGATCTCTTCCAGATGCGTTTGAATTTCGTCTGTTTGGTATTTCCGGTCGGCGAGGAAAGTTACCTCGACCAGGACTCGTCGTGGCAAACTTTGCTGGGTCGACAAAACGGCAGCTACTTTCGGCGGAGTCGCCTCGATCAACCGCGATGCAACAAATTCAAGCCCAGCAATACCATCCGCGAAGCCGTTCGATAGTCGGTTTTGTAATTGCGGTTCCATCAGAGCTTGTAATGCATCCAACCGTTGCTGCGTCGCAATAGTCTTCACACGATAGATGTAATCGATTTTCGAGGAGGGAAGGATGGCAAGCAAAAATAAAGCGACGAGCGTTCCCGCAAGTATCGCATTCCAGAACGGGCCAAGTTGGTTTTGCTTGTGTTTCGCTATATTTGTCACAAAATCTCTACCACGAAATATTCAAAAGCATTCTTAATGAGAACAACGCAAACCTTTTTAGTTTCGGATAACGAATGCCAGATTCGCTATCCTAATTCAACGCGATGCACCAAATCTTTCCACCTTCATTGCTACTGATGTCTCTAAGTGCTAGCTATGCGCAGAGTAAAACCACCGGAAAATCTTTTTTGTCTCCAAAACGAAGTTTCCTACGTCGTCATTAGCGACGAAACTCATCGAGTGTGGGAAGCTAAATTTTATTTGCAAAATCAGGGTTACAGCTCACAGGGTGGGCGGGAAATTTCTTGGACCATTGGTGCAACCGAGCGATGAAAAGCAAGATTGAATTCATGAAGAAAGTAGCGTTGCACCCGATTCGCAAGGTCAATACCGAGATGTTATCTTGCGAATGTCGTTTCCCGATGCGATTTATCTGCCGATGTGATGGCAGTCGAAAATTTTCGACTAAATTATTACGTTGACCCATCGAAGTCTCTCCATCCGTTACACTCAATTTGAAAGTATTTGCGGAAGCCTCTCTGAACATACTCTGCATCGGTTGTTGGTATCGATCTAAACGAGCTAGGTTACGCCAAGGGCACATTGGTTGACCGTCTATTCTTTCAAGATGTCGACGCACGAAATTCGCAAATAAACACAACCAAGTTGAATCAAAGACACTCGAGTTACAAAAATCATGAAAAACAGATTTACCCTCGCCCTTGTCTTACTACTATTCGTTCAAGGATCGGGAATAACCAAAGAGTCTTCCGGACCCACGAAAGCTAAGCCAGTCGCAAATGCTGCAAAGAAGAAAGCTTCACCCAATCCAGCACTGGCCAGGATTCAGGACAATCCTGGACTGCCACGCGTATTACTAATCGGCGACTCCATTTCCATTGGGTATACATTGCCAGTTCGAGAACTGCTCAAGGACGAGGCGAACGTGCATCGTATTCCCACCAACGGTGGACCGACGACGAATGGACTAAAAAATCTTGATGCATGGATTGGCGATTCAAAATGGGATGTTATCCACTTCAATTGGGGCTTGCATGACCTCAAGTATGTAGCAACAGACGGTACTACCATAGCCGACTCATCAGCCACAGGAAGCCGTCCACAAGTAACGCTGAACGACTACGAGAAGAATCTTCGCGAGCTCGTAGTTCGATTGAAAAAAACCGGTGCAAAGCTGATATGGTGCGCGACGACTCCGGTCCCGAAAGGGTCCAATGGGAGAATCGAAGGAGACGAGCTGAAGTACAACGAAGTAGCCGACCGAATCATGAGCGACTTGGGTGTCGAAACCAACAACTTGAATGCTTATTCCAAGGCGAGTGAAGGTGTTCAGCTTCCAGCAAATGTTCATTACTCGCCGGAAGGTTCCAAGTACTTGGCAAAACAAGTGGCCTCGGAGATACGCAACCGTTTGGAATCGGGCGTTTCGACAAAACCTACAAAAACGAAATAGTACCTATTACACTTTATACCTTATAAGAAACCATCACCTTGTCGCGTTGTAGATTCAATTCGTCCCTCACGGAAATGATTGCCGCCGCCAGTGTATTAGACCAGTGTCGTCGGCTATGATGTAGACAGGCGTGATGTCGTTGTAAGATTTTGAAAGCTGTCGAGTCTAGCTAACTCGGCAGCTTTTTTTGTTATTGGCTTGCGGATATAGCATCCCTGCGATCGTCCAAAGGACACTATCCCATTACAACTTTCGACAGGGCTTAGTACGCGAGACACATTTCTGGGTTGCAAGGGTTGAAGAAATTGATCACTATGAAAAAAGTTAAAACATCGCATCCGACTTCTGCGCACGAGTGGCAGCTTTACTTGACGTTTGGAACGTTTTTGGTCGCTTTCTTTGGAAGTGGATGGATCGTTCGTGCGACAGAACTTCCGGCGATTTTGATACTCTGGTTGGCGATATTGTGCGTGGTGATTTTAATCGCGGCGATTGCGATGGTGCATCATGCCGAGGTGCTCGCGCATCGCTTGGGTGAACCTGGAGGGACACTCCTGCTGACGATGGCGGTTACAGGGTTGGAAGTTGCCATGATCGGTTTTGTGATGTCTACCGGATATGAGAAGCCTACGCTTGCTAGGGATACGATGTATGCAGCCGTTATGCTGGTGATCAATGGATTTATGGGACTTGCGTTATTGTTGGGCGGGCTGCGACATCGCGAGCAAACCTATAACTTGCAAAGCGCGAATGCTTTCTTGATTATGATCGTACCTCTAACGATTTTAGGTTTAGTCCTACCGAACTTCACGCGGTCTACTGAAGGCCCAATTCTATCGACGTTCCAAATGATTTTCTTGTCGATTATGTCGGTAGGAATCTACGGTATTTTCTTGTTTGTGCAAAATGGAAGGCATCGAGGTTTTTTCGTTTCCGCAGACGAACCGATTGAAAGCGAAGAAGCAGAAGTAGCAATCGAGGATGCTTTAGAGCATCAATCTCCGAGAAGTAATTTCTATCACGCAGCGATGCTCGTGGCGTACGGCTTACCTTTAGTACTGCTTGCCAAGCAAATGTCGAAACCACTAGATGGACTCGTTGAAAAAACAGGTGCACCAGTTGCGGTCGGCGGCTTCATCATGGCCATCCTGGTGTTGATGCCCGAGTCCATTGCGGCTATCCGCGCCGCTCGCGATAACCGGCTTCAAAGATCGGTCAACATTTTGCTTGGGTCAGCACTCGCTTCAATCGGCTTAACTATCCCGTTGGTCATCGCTATCTCGCTCGTCACTGGACGCTCGCTAATACTGGGCTTAGAAAATGCCGACATGGTCATGCTGGTGCTGACCCTTTTCACCGCGACGCTGACTTTCACTCTGCCTCGAACCAACATGCTGCTTGGTTGCGTCCATCTGCTGCTGTTTGCAGCATTCTGCATGTTGTTATTCGATTATTAATTCGACCTGTCTGAAAGTCGAGCGGTATTAAAGAGACTGTAGGTTGGGACCATTGTCCCGTCCGGTTGCTCGTTCGGGAAAATGGTTTCAAACTACATCTGGTATTTTTCAGTCATCTACATCGCCAGGATCGATTCTTAGAAGACCAAGCCAAGCTCATACCTCTACCCGATGCCCGAGGTACACTTCCTGCCAGCAGGTCGTCTTCTTGGTCAAGCAATTTGTATCTTGCGACTTCTGGATTATCGCAGGAACCAAATTAGTGCAGCTTGCCAAGGATCTTTTTCGCCCATTGCCTACCATCGTGCGCGAAGTGCGGAAAGTCTTTGTACGGATTATGTGGATTGACTGGCTCCTTCTTGGCGGGTGTAGAAACGGGTGTAGCAGTCGAAGTAGACTTTTCAACTGACGAGAGATCTGTAGAATGAGACGTGTCTTCTCGTGTTGCTCCAAGGTAAAACGAGTGGGTGGTGGGTGTGTCAATTATCGTTGTTATATCCGCGTTTTTCCGATCAGGTGTAGAAACGGGTGTAAATGAGAGTTTAGCAAATTCTCAGAAACACCATGAAACCAGTGGAAAATCAATAGTTTGCCTTCGTAGCTCAGTTGGTAGAGCAGGTGACTCTTAATCACCGGGTCCAAGGTTCGAGTCCTTGCGGGGGTACTTTGTGGGGTTTCGTAGACCCATCAGAACCCAGCAAAATGCTGGGTTTTTTTGTTTTCTGATTTTTCCTGATGGGGTCAATGGGACCATTAATGGGGGAACCAGTGGGGGACGGGAAACGGTAGCACGCTCCCAGTGATCGGAAGTGACTTGAAGGTAGTGCTTATGCTAGTGGAATTCTAGAGTCTGTGATTTCGCAAGGTGAGAGCAACATTGCCCCACTGTGACGTTGGACGATGTGACAACGATTTACTCGATCGGTCTCAACGCCAAATCGTGAGCCTTGATACCTCCTACCCAAACGAACGCAGTCGGGTTTTTCGAAATTAATTCACTTCGACGGCACATGGTCTATCATCAACTTTAGTGGCCATGCGATCAATTTGCATTCCGCCCAGACCGTTCGGACTTTCAGGGTGTCGGTAGGTAAATCAAATCCCTTCCGTCGCGCTTCGGCTTAGAAGATACATCTGACATACCATCACGCGGAGACATCTAAGTTTATTGACGATAAGGACAGCGAAAGTCATGCTGCTCTACCTCGAGTCTAGCACACCACCGGACAGACGTAATCCGAACACTTCACATCGATCTAACGTTGCGTCACGAGTTTGCCAACAACTTCATCAACGCAGCGTGGTCGACCGGTTTGACTAAGTGCCCATTGAACCCGGCGTCTTGCGATTTTTGACGGTCCTCAGCCTGGCCCCAGCCGGTCAAGGCGATGATCACCATTCCATCGGCCCACGGTTGCTCACGAATGCGGCGGCAGGCGTCGTAACCGTTCAGCTTCGGCATCCCAATATCCATGAGGATCACGTTCGGCTTGAACGCCTCTGACATAGTGACGGCCTCCAGGCCATCATGCGCCGTTCGCGTATCGTTGCCCATGTGCTTCAGCATCATACTCAATGTGAATGCACCGTCTCGATTATCGTCGACAACAAGAATGCGGCGGCAAGCGACGGGGATGGTCTTCTCATCGGTGATTGGACCATCTGACTTCTCGTCGGGGACAGACAGCGCAGTCGGAAGCCGCACGGTGAACGTACTGCCCAGGCCGGGTCCGCCGCTTGCGGCGGTGATGCTGCCGCCGTGCATCACCACGAGCCGCTTTACAATGTTCAGGCCGATGCCAAGCCCGCCCTGCGACTTCTCCAATGAGCCGTTAATCTGAGCGAACATATCGAACACATGGGACAACATGTCGGCGGGGATGCCCACGCCGTTGTCCTTTACGCTCACCACTGCGTCGTTCCCTTGCCGATCGACCGACAGTTGGATGCGTCCGCCCGGATCGGTGTACTTGGCCGAGTTGTTCAACAGATTGGCAAACACTTGCGACAGCCTTGTTAAGTCGCCATCAAGGTAGACCGGTTCGGGCCGCAATGTCACGACCAGTTCATGACCCAGCGCATCGATCAGCGGGCGGCTTGTATCCGCGGCGTTCCGCACCGCATCCGCCAGCGACATCCTTGTCTTTTGCAACTGGATCTTGCCCTGGTTGATGCGACTCACGTCCATTAGATCGTCGATCAGTCGGGTCATTTGCTCGACCTGTCGCTCCATGATGGCGCGTGACTTCTCCACCGTCGCGGCATCGACCTTGGGGAGCTTCATGATTTGCAAACCGTTGCGGATCGGGGCGAGTGGGTTGCGGAGTTCGTGGGCGAGCGTCGCCAGGAACTCGTCCTTTCGGCGGTTCACGTCGGCAAGTTCGTTGGCCTGCTCTCGAACGAATACGAGGGCATCCGCCAACGACTGTTCAGTTTCCCGCCGTTTCGTGATGTCTCTAATGTTGCACTGGATGACGGCCTCCCCATCCTGGCGGTACAAGTTGCTGACGAACTCGACGTTGATCCGCTG
>JANODQ010000772.1:0-5072 GCA_031412775.1 Pirellulaceae bacterium
CAAAGTTATTCTCGGCTCGTACTTGCTTTAGCGAACCAAGGCTTCGAAACGAGACGATATTGTCGGTGAGCGATCGTTCAAGTGTTGCCGACTCAATTTTCGAGTTACGAGCAGTCGACTTCGCGTTATCGATGATGATAGTCAAGTCACCGCGAAGCACCGATGAGGCTAAACGCTTCTCGAATTCCTCGTCATTCTTATTGAATGTCGCCGTTCCTGCATGACGCCCATCGCGAGTTATCGCCATTATCTGAGCTAGTGTAGATTTCCCCAATTCTGGTTGGTTTCCATCGAAAAGCACGCCGGGTATCCCTCCAACGAACCTCGATGATAATAACCCAGAGAGCAACATCCCGACAAAATTTGTCTTGTCTCCCTCGGAACTGAAGCAGAATTCCTGGAGTAGTCGATTTATTGTTTTTGTTGTACTTCTTGGTTCGACAGGACAACCTGCGAAGAATACTTTGGGACCACCGTTGTACCCAGGCTTAAGTAGGTTGTAATCCTCGTCATAGAGTGGGCTTTTTGTATAAAGCTTGAGGCACGGGAGCTTTTTTATCTCCGTTTTATTCTCAAGCCAGGTTGAGGACATTTCCCCCGAAAACGGTTTGTGGCTCCACCGGCCATTCGATGTGTAATGCTTTATTTCACATAGCTCAGAAAGTAAACCCATTAATTGTTTTCGATCTTCGATCGATCGCAAACCATCCATGCTAGCCTCGACTAAATGCCCTTCATGATTGAAGCATCGTCCGCTGTCAATCAGGACCTGGGTGATTGCATCAAACATCTCCCCGAGGGTTCTCTTTGTTGGACTAATCTTAATAACAGGTTTGATCAATGAAATTTTAGCCGGTACTGTTTTAAAACTAGCATTTAGACCACCAGCTTTGACTGCTTCCTGTGCTTTTTTCAATGTATGATCGAAGTATTTGCGACCTTGCTCCGCAAACTTTCCTATTGAATGGATTTGTGTCCATAACGAATCTGCAACAACTCCAAGTTCGACTGCACGACAGCATAACGCGAAGTCTTTTTCCGATCGTTCGCCGAGTTTGGCGGCGGCGCATTCATCGATGAGGTCGTAAATTTGATCTGGCAGATCAACGGGCTGCACCTCCGTCTTGCTTGTTAGTTTTACTTTCAGCTCTACTTTTTTCTCGACTGGTGCCTTCAAGAACTTTTCAAAAGTTGAAAGCGGATATCGCAATTTCGCGTCGCACTTAACTAGCACACAATGTACCGGCTCTGTACCATTGCGCTGATTCTTGCGATTCATGGTGCCAGGGATCCGCAACAATCGAGATAGGTCATGGGTATGATCACCCCCAACTAGTTTCGATACGGCGGCAACTAGAGATTGAAAATATTTCGCTGTCGGACAGAGTAATTCATCAGAATTCAGCGCTTTAAGATTTACGGATTTACCGTCGATCTTGACGTATTTATTCGGTACTTCTTTTCCATTATTATCGTGCGTCCATTCCGTTTTGACTTCCAACGGTGGAGTGCCGTCGCCAAAAATAACTGGTTCGGTAAGCAACCAGTATAGGTGGACACCATGGCCACTACTGACAATTATGCTTGGCGCAGGCAGTTTAGCATCCTTACAGCGCTTCTTAGCCTCTTCGACCGTACAGTCATCGATGTCAGCCCAGATAACAGAGACTTTCTGAATTTGCCATGCCTGGTCATATTTCCCATTGACTCCATATCGCGGGCAAACGCCAAAAAAAAGATTCGTAAACATCGTCTCTGAGGATTTGAGTAAGTATCCGAGATGCGATTCGAACTCTGAAGCTTCGATGTAGTTGGTTTTGTTTTGATCGACTAAAGACATTTTCTTTTTGCCTTCGGTCCACGTCTCGATCGGTCTAACCAGTATTAGGTCCTCTTTCGCGAAAAGTGCTTCGATGAATTTAATAGCTGGGTGTACCAGCGAATCAGAGTTTTTGTTCATTTTCGTCTCTTGCATCTTTCGATTCCTTCAGTTGTGTGTGGGTTGTCTATTTCGACTCAAATTTTCTGGATCAATGCATGCCTAGGCCAGTAAGCCGGGCCTAAGCTCTCTGTTGCCGACCATTCTCCGTCGGTTTTAATAGTGCCTCGAACGCCATAAAAGCCTCGAGGTCCCGGACGAGCACGTACCACCGACCACCGATGAGCACGCACTTGAGATGTGGCCCCTCACTCCTGTTGGCGCCAACGATATAACGTGAATATTTGGACCCTCAGAAGTGCTGCAAGCTCGACGAGCGAGCAACGATCATCGTTTAAAATTCGCGACTTCATTTCTTCTCCTTGTTTGTGAATAGAAACGCATATTTCCGATTACAAACGAGCAGTGCGCTCTAACTGCGCTGGGATCCCGCGCTGAAATCGCGCTGTGACGAATAAAGTGAGAGAAATATCTGATGAGACATCGAATCGTGATTAAAGAGCGATCGAAACTTCGTCAGCAATCACTCTGTCGCAGGAAGAGGTACTTTCAACTTTTCAGTGAAATGCTTAGCACGATCGACCGCCTCGCGAGGATTGCTCTTTGGAATGCCGAAGGGAATACTCCGTAGCAAAGATTTGATCGATTACGACGCCGACGATATCTGCGGACGCGTCACTTATGACGCTCGAGGCGAATTGGATCCGTTCTAATGCGTCTTTCTGGCTACGGCCGACTTGAACAGGCATCAAACTGGTCGAAGATCTGACTGATGCTTGGCTAACGAGCCTTCTACGCCATGAATAGAAGTTGTTGGTGTGAAGGCTCTGCTGCTTGCAGAACCCAAGGACGGACAGTCTTGAGCGAGACTGCTGGTCTATTCGCTGCTGCCAAATCGAATGTAAATCGGGAATAGCGGTACCGGCCATTGGAGGACTACCCTTGGCTGTGGAATTAAAACGAGTTTCCACAACCTACGCCCATGACCCCCGGTGACCACCACCGGTCACTATTAACGGATAACGTGAATCGCCTCAATGGTATCGAACATACTCACGTTTCAACCTCTGCACAGTTTCGCATTGGGGCGAGTTGGTCAAGTTGGTCACTTTCTGAAAGTTCGCCTTGTCCTGCTGTGTGTGTAGCAATTTGATTGAACGAAGGTGGATGTGGGACACACACAGAATTGACTAGCATGGCGCTTGGAATTGACCCTTCAGACCCACCTGACCTGCACCTTTTGCCCGCATGGCTTTCCATCGTAAAACGCCGCCTTTACCTGGAACGCCAATTAGCTGGAATCCATTCGCGATTCGTCCACGATACTTCTTCATTGAATTCCCCAACGGCTTCGCGTCTACACGTCCCTTCGAGGTCGCAATCTCCGAGACGATTTCACGCATTGTTTGGAATCCGTCGTCAGATTCTGCGAGTTTGCCTATGATCTCCCTCGCTGTCATGCCATCACCATACTCATCCATCTCTAGTAGACCGTCAATCAATCCTCGCACCAATGCGCCGGAGATGTCGTCGGCTTTGGCTGTTTCTCGAGTCTTCAACGGATCGGGGAGTCCAATCCAGACAATCGCCCCACGTATCAACAAACTCCAGCTTTCAAACGAAGCAAAATGCCCGTCCGGCTGCACTGGCCTTCCTGCTACAAAATACGCTCGTAAGATGGTCAATGCCGCTACTGCGAGTCTCGTTCGATTTGATTGCACCCAACCCAGTAAATCGGCATGCTCAAATCCTGTACGTTCCTCCGGATTTTCGACAGTGGGTGCCAGTCGGATCGGAATAACGCGACGCGCTACGTCAGTTCCGAATCGAAGATTATTCCCTGTGGCCGTCCAAACGGTACGTAAAGGCAATTCACCGGTAGTAGCCGAACTCCCAAGCACCCTGTCGCTCCAAGTCGTAGCGGTTAACGCCGCATCCATTGACGCGCCACCCAGTATCGAATCAACATTGTCAAGGAGTATGGTCGGTATTGCTTCAATCGCGATGGCCGTAATCGCTTTACGCTGCTCTTCGTTACTTTCCGAATACGGTTTCCTTGCTGCTGGTTTTCCAGTCGATATGATCGAAGCTACATCGGCTAGCAGTGATTTTCCTGAACCTCTGCATGACGCGGTGATCGCGAATAATGGAACGCCACCATTGATTGCGGCCCGGCCTATTTGGGAGAGCACCAACGATAACCAAGCGGATTTGTCCTCTTCTTCGAGAAACTCAAAATCCCGTACCAGATTCGTTAGCTCGATGGCCGCCGCTGCTGCATCTTTTTGACTTGGCAAGTCGGGAATCTCTGGAAAAAACTCGTTTGGTTGATACAAAAGTCGAGTCTGTTTGTCGTATCCTGCATGCTGAAGAACCGTCCCATCGAGTCGCAGTGTTGGAGCTTTGATGATCCCTGATAGCCTGCGAATATCATGTCCGAAGTCACCTTTAGTAAGTATGCCATTTGTCAACCAATTCGGTGGCGGTACGGCGATGTGTTTAATTTCGTCATCCTTTTCTTCCACCGCGACTAGTTGACAGGCTTCCAAAATACGCAGCGGTAACTGGCCCGCAGGTAGCCTCCTTATTCGTTGCGTCCCTGCTGACAGCTCGATTCCGCTATCGAGTGTCGTGTCGGCTTCTTCGGTAATTACCTCGACTAGTGCACCATCACGTTGATATAGTCGCACTCGATCGCGTTTGCCTGTCGGAATCCAGGGCGATTCCCAACCAAGTTCCCCGAGATGTGTGCAAACCTGGTCGACACACGAACCGTAGTCGAGCGAAACAAATACGTCCGGTCGCCTATCTCTTGGAGTGTGACCATCTTTGCGAGGTGTCCAATTTGATGCACTAATAATCGCATCAAGAACTAGCGTTTCGCCACCCTTGCGGTTTAAGACGTCACGCACATCATCACCACCGTTCTCAACAATCTCTCCAGGTAGTCGTGCAACTCGAATTGAAGCCGCGATTCCAGCCAACCTCCCTCCCGTAAGTTGTGATCCTGACTGCCCGGCGGTGTCGAGGTCGGGGACTAAAACAATATTCACACCCGAAAAAAGTCGAGCATACTTCTCCGCCATGCAACTCGCAGGAAGACCACAAGCATTAAAACCAAGTCCAATCAGTG
>JANODQ010000773.1:0-6680 GCA_031412775.1 Pirellulaceae bacterium
CGGCAGGAGCGGATCGCGTCGGTCTTTCATAAGCACTGCACCGGCATGACCGCCGGGACCTTCGTACTTGACACGAAGCGATGACGGTGCAGCGATGGCTGTAACAATACCAATTTGCAACGCGTGTTGTTCAAGAAGCGGGCCTTGTTCGATATGCAGTTCGATGAAGGCATCGTAGCAGTTCTTTTCAAGTTGAACGTTGGCTAGGTCACCTTCATATTTTGCTTTGCTGCGGATAGATTCCAGCGATTGGCCCTCAGAGTCTCGGAGAGCGTAAGCTTGGTCGGGTGATAGAGTTCCGGCCATCAATCGACTTCCCAGGCAGCCGATACCGAACCGCGTTGGCTCCTCTGCAGTAAACATGATCAGGTCGATCGACTTGGCAAGTTGCTTGCCTGTCTTTTGGAGATGTTTACGAATAGAACGCAAAGCCTCAAGTCCACCGAGAACGCCAACCGTTCCGTCATACATCCCTGAAAATGGAATTGCATCATTGTGAGAGCCTGTTGCGATCGCTGGACTCTCGGGTGCATCGGCTTGCAGTCGCCCAAAAATATTTCCAATTTCATCTTCGCGAACAATCAGCCCAGCATCTTTCATCTTGAGTTTCAACCAAGCACGCGCGAGCATGTCTTTGTCGGTCCAAAGAATTCGCGTCACGCATGGGAAATCGCTATCGGAAATCTTCGAAAGTTCATCGAGATCCGATTGAATGCGAATCGCATCTATTTCAAGCGAGTGGATCACGATTGATGTCCTTGTAATATAGATAGCTTGCAGGTTGCTTGCCCATTGCTACGAACCACTGAGGGCAATAGGAAGCCATCCAAATAACATCGCCAGTTTGAACAGGAAACCAATCGTCACCAAGCCGATAAACGCCCGTTCCACCAGTCATAATTAAACCATGCTCCATGACGTGGATTTCGACTTGAGGAAGAGCCGCGCCGGGTTGGTAGGTAAACAAATTTACCGCCATGTCCATCGAGGGAATGTTAGGTAAAAGCAGCTTGAGTTGCGCCGCGTCATCTCCCATAAAAGCGGAACTCGCGATCTCAGAAGCTTGTCCGCTAACAAGTTCTGGATAGCCGATACTATTTAGGGGTTCGTAAGGCTTTTCAAAAAGAACGAGGACCGATTCCTCTCTCGCGCGGATCGAATGAGCGTGATCCGCCGGAAAAAACACAAAGCCTCCATTTTCAAATCGATGTTTCCCAATCAACGGTCCATCATCCGACTTCAGCCCTATTGATTCCACCTCAATAGCTCCCGACAACACGTAAACAAAACGTTGCACCCCAGGCAGCGGCATTGCACTGCGTCCTTCGGGTGCCATTTTGATAGTCGCTTGGGTGAAGCGAGATCCTATATGCGGTGAAATGTGAATTGCAAAGCTCGAGCCTGTCCAACCGGGCAGCGTCGACCAAACATGAGTGTCTGGGGTGATGAATGCGTAGTGGGTCGATACTCTACTACGCGTGTGTCCGAAAGGAAGCTGCATGAAATATAAGACTTTCGTAAGTGAAAAGGTTTTGCATGGTTTCGCCGGATGGTTTGCCGAAAATTTGACTGAAGGTTTTAACTCAACCGACGCGGAATTACTTTCGTTCCAAGTGCTTCAAAACAAACCGACACATGGCATCTATCGCGATGGATACATCTTGAGGGCGAACGGATTCTAGCGGATTGTGGCTGATACCGCCTGGGCTGTGAAGGAACAACATCACGGAAGGCATCACCGAAGCCATCACAGCAGCATCATGACCGGCACCACTGGAAAGAATATAAACGTCCGAGGCAAGCGGTTTATCGTTCACCTGGTGTTCAGAATCTTGAGGTGATTCATCGTATTTGTTTGAACCAAGTGAGTCGCACATGAAGTCGCTATTTGCTTGAAGTGCTGCTTTGCAACACCAAGCTAAATCGTCGACAAGTTTCGAATTCATCGGTACTGCTTCGAAATCGCTACGGTCTGTTACGTCAATCTTGATTCCGCGATTGGTAGCGATTTCTTCGATGACAGAAAGGATTTCGTCGACCGCAATAAGGCGATCGTTGTTATTGCTGTGTCGGACATCGATCGAGAAGCGAACATGCCCAGGAACCACATTGGTGGCATTCGGCGAAACGTGAAATCCGCCAACGGTTGCAACCAGACCGTCCGCATTGTGCGCATAATCTTCGATCGCTAAGACGCAATCCGCCGCTGCTGTCAAAGCATCACGACGCATCCTCATTGGAAGCGTACCAGCATGGCCCGCCACGCCTTCAACGACCAACCAAAGCCGCGATTGACCAACGATAGATTCAACCACTCCAACCGATTGCTGGAGCGTATCCAAAACTGGCCCCTGCTCGATATGCGCTTCTAGGTACGCAACGTAATCGCTAACGTTGATTTTCGCATCCAAATAGTCATCGGGATTCACCCCGAATTTTTCGAGTGCAGTTTTCATCGAGACACCTTCGGCATCGATTCTTCCAAACAGCAACGGATCGAACTTCCCAGCAACAGCCATGCTCCCAAGATAAGGCAGCGAATATCGAACCCCTTCTTCCTCTGAGAATCCGATAACGTCAATCGTCCCTTCCAACTCATACCCAAGATTCGCGATTGCCTCGACAACCGCAATTCCGAGCAAAACGCCCAACACACCATCATATCGGCCAGCGTTCCTTACCGAATCCAAGTGCGACCCAATGCAAATTCGCGATGGCTTCAAAGCCAATGAACCGGATTGACTTTGATGTGAGGATTGCTCGTAGCGTCCGATCAAGTTGCCTAAAGAGTCAACGTTGGTGCACAGTCCGGCATTTTTCATCCAGCTAGCCACCTTTTCGTGCGCGTTGCGCATGGCGGAGCTACAGAAGATCCGAGTAACTTCTCCTGTTACATCAGAGCAAAGAGCAAGCTCGTCACAACGTTGTAAAACGGCGTCTGTAAGTTCCCTTAAAAGTTTGTGCGGTATCACAGTTGTCATGGGCTTAGCATAATTCGTCTAGTATCTAGTTGAACAGAAGTTGCCCTGACACGATACTACTTAAATCTTCTCCGATCCTTCATAAACAGAATACCCCTCCGCTCACAGAACGCAACGAGGAATGAAGCAAGATATCTCGGTCCATATCAATGGCAAACATTACTTGATTGCAGGGGCAGATTCGTTTAGTACGCTGTCGGATTTTCTTAGGAATAGGTTACGGCTCGTCGGCACGAAGATTATGTGTAGCGAAGGAGACTGTGGCGCATGCACTGTACTCATTGGAAGGCGTCGCGATTCCGGCTTGGGTGTCTTTCCCCATAGTGATACAAATTCTCACAGTGCTGAAACTAGTCCTAATGGCACTGCAACAAGCTTATCCTGGGAATACAAGTCCGTGGATTCTTGCATTCAGTTTATGTTTCAATTAGACGGGGCTCATGTCGTAACGATTGAAGGGCTAAAGTCTGTTGATTCTACATCTCAGTCACTGACTCCTATTCAGCAAGCTTTTATCGATCACCAAGGCTCGCAGTGTGGGTACTGTACACCAGGATTCGTGATGTCTCTTGCTGGCATGCGCGAGTCGAACGACAAGCTAGAGACTCACGAAATCAGAGAAGGTTTATCTGGGAATCTTTGCCGTTGTACAGGTTATGTTGCCATTGAAGAGGCCGCTACCGATGAAAGTTTTTCTCATCAAAAGGTTATAGCGGATTCGTACTGCCACGACGCAATGAACACGATCTTGGATTCGCGTCTAGAAGAAGACGTTTTGATTGAGATGCCAGAAACGACTTTCGGAGCGACTTCAGAAGCGACTGCTGAAACCAGTGCCGAGCGTCTTGCGTTTATGCCGGCGGGCTTAAGGCAAGCTCTCGCGTTCCGTGCAAAGCATCCTCAAGCGACGGTCGTTGCCGGGGCATCTGACGTGGGAGTTTGGCATTGTAAATCTGGCTTTCATCCAAAGGTAGTTCTGTGCATTAATCGGGTTGCGGAGCTTCAAACTTCTTATGCTCCAGATGATGCTTTCGATGGAATGGAACGAGAAAGTTCACTTGTGCTGGGGGCTTCGCTCAACTGGGAATCGATACGTGTAGCTTGCCGGGAATGGATTCCGCAATTCGACTCACTTCTAAGTTTGTTTGGGTCACCACAGATTCGTCACGTAGGGACCATCGGCGGCAATATAGTTAACGGTTCGCCTATTGCTGATTCGCTTCCAATTCTTTTTGCATTGGATTCGAGGTTGCGATTAGCCTCCACAAACGGGAACAGATGGGTACCAATCAACAAGTTCTATACGGGCTACAAAAAGAATGTCATGCAACCTGGTGAGCTTCTGACCCATGTGGAATTACCGATTCCAAAGGATGCAGAGATTCTGAAGCTTTACAAAATTTCGCGACGCCGAGATATGGATATATCGACATTCACTGCGGCCATCGCAATAGAACTGAAGCATGACTCGGTAAGCAGATTAAAAACGGTCAGTAGCGTTCGAGTTGCCCTTGGAGGAGTAGGTCCTCTGGTAATGAGAGCTTCAAAGACAGAAGATTTTCTTTTGGGTCGGGAATGGTGCGAGAGCGTTGCTACCGAAGCGGGTGCGATCGCCGCGACTGAGGTTGCCCCGATAACCGACGTTCGTGGATCTGAAAAGTATCGACGCACACTCACTAAAAACATTTTTCAGCGTTTCTTCTTTGAAACAAGTTTTGATTGCTCGAAGGCATTGCAGATATGACTCAATCGGTTGGACAATCAGTTCCTCATGACGCTGCGATCGGTCACGTGCAAGGAAATGCCCATTACTTGGATGATTTGCCGAAACTCCAAGGTGAGTTGCATGTCGGATTTGTTGGCAGTCCGATCGCGAGTGGTAAGATTGGTCGAGTTGATTATTCCAAAGCGCTATCTTTACCTGGTGTTGTTCGGTGCTTCACGGTTAAAGATGTCCCGGGGCACAATGTTTTCGGGATCGTAGTATTTGATGAACCATTTCTTGCCTGCGAAGAGGTTCTCTACATCGGCCAGCCAATAGTCGTGATCGCGGCGGATTCGGTCGAAGCTATCGAGCAAGCGAAGAAGGTGATCGAAATCGAATGTATTCCCACTCGGCCGATACTATCGATCGAAGAGTCGATTCAACACCAAAAGTTTCTCGGGCCCAAACGAAGGATTGCTCGCGGTGATGCAACCGGGGCAATCGCGACTGCAACTTATCGTTTGCATGGGCAGTTTCGGTCTGGAGGCCAAGAGCATCTGTATCTAGAAGCTCAAGCTGCAATCAGTTATCCGGGCGAACAAGGTCAAATCACCATTCATTCATCGACTCAAAATCCGACCGAGATCCAAGCACTCGTTTCTGAGATGCTCGGTGTTGGAATGCATGAGGTTGTTTGCATTTGTAAACGAATGGGTGGAGCTTTTGGTGGAAAGGAAAGCCAAGCCGCTATTCCAGCGATGATGGTTGCGCTCGTTTCCTTTCACACCGGTCGTGCTGCGCGAGTGCTCTATGATCGCGAGCAAGATATGGCTTCTACAGGCAAACGCCATGAATACTTGACCGATTGGGCCGTCGGTTTTGAACCCGATGGAAGGTTGGTTGGGCTAAAGGCAGACCTGTACAGCAACGGTGGGGCTTCCACGGATCTCTCGCTTGCCGTAATGGAGCGATCGCTACTTCATAGTGATAACTGTTACTTTATTTCAAACGTTGAAGTCACTGGGCAAGTCTGCTTCACGAATATTCCTTCGAATACGGCCTTTCGAGGATTTGGCGGTCCGCAAGCGATCGCAATGATTGAAAATATCATGGAGTCGATTTCTCAAGAGTTGGGGATCGATGCGTTATTAGTTCGTCGTCGGAATCTTTACGGCGAAGCACCCGCAAATGTGACTCATTACGGTCAAATCTTTTCCGAAAATAAACTTGCCCAAGTCTTCGACAAACTGGAGGCTACGTCCAATTATCAATCAAGACGCGATGCGATAAACGAGTTCAACAAAACCTCCAAACTTTTTGTGCGTGGTATGGCGATCACTGGTATTAAGTTTGGAATCTCATTTACTACCAAATTTCTAAACCAGGGAAACGCCTTGGTTAATGTCTATACCGATGGAACCGTGCAAGTTTCTACGGGTGCGACCGAGATGGGCCAAGGTGTCAACGTCAAGATTCGTCAAATTGTCGCGGACGAATTTGGAATCCCGTTGAATCGCGTTGTCGTTATGGCAACGAGTACCGAGAAAAATAACAACACATCACCGACTGCGGCTTCGGCAAGCATGGACCTCAACGGAGCCGCAGCGAGAAATGCTTGTCAGCAAATTCGCGAGCGAATGGCAGTTTTTGCATCGCATCGATTCGCTTCGGGTCCGGAAGGCATTGTCGCTTCAACAATTCATATCGTGCTTGAGAACGGGGAGGTTTTTGATCGTCGTCGCCCGCAAGATCGCGTCGCTTTTGGTCCGTTTTGCGCTGAAGCTAGGCGGGAGCGAATCGATTTAGGTGCTCGTGGTTTTTTTGCAACACCCGGTGTCGATTTTAATCGCGAAACGGGCAAAGGGAGCCCTTTCTTTTACTACACGCAAGGCGCGACTGTTGCGGAAGTTGAGGTTGATCGCTTTACCGGGCAGTCACGTGTTGTTCGCGTAGATCTTTTAGTCGACATCGGTGATTCGATTAACCCCGCAATC
>JANODQ010000774.1:0-13562 GCA_031412775.1 Pirellulaceae bacterium
GTGGCTTACTTAGAAGAGTCGCTTTCTCAAGATAATGCCCCAGATTTAGAAAAGCGACAGCGAAACCTCCAAGATGTTGAAATCAATACAATTCTAGATCGGCTGCAGCAATTGATCTTCTCGCGTGATTCAGGCACACATACGATCGGTGAGATTTGGAAGAGGCATCGCCTGAGTTGCCCGACTCGAGAAGATCTGGGAAGGTACATTTTGGAAGCCATGTCGGACGAGGAAGCAACCTACATCAAAATCCATATTGAAGTGATCGAGTGCGAGTTGTGCCGGTCTAACTTGGATGACCTCCTTCACGCGGCAAGCCAGTCCGACCAAGCCGCCATCAAAGATCGTCGCAATCGTTATTTTCAAAGCAGTGTCGGCAGGCTCAAAAAACAGTAGCTCAAAAAACAACAGGTATGCCCCGCACAGTGAGTACATTCGAATGGCTATCGCCGACGAGCCGACGTCAGAATTCTTTCAAGATCATGAACATTTCAGAATCAGATAAACCAAAACGAATCGCAGTGATTGGTGGAGGCATTAGTGGTCTCTCGGCAGCGTGCTATTTGCATCACGAATTGCAATCGCAAGGCCATCAGTTCGTGAATTCGGAGCTCCTCGCAAACGCTCAAGTTGTTCTATTCGAATTGAGCTCGCGGGTTGGTGGAGTTATTGAATCGCTAGACATCAGTGATGCCTCCCACGGTAATGCGTCTCCCTGTAAAGCCTCCACGGAGGGCCCGCTCCCTTTTGCAAACATCGTCGAAAAGGGTGCCGACAACTTTGCAACATTAATGCCGGATGCACTTGAACTCAGCCGATTGGTCGGTGCGGAAGACATGTTAATCAAACCGCGGTTGGAAAGTCGTCTTGCACGAGTGGTTTGTCGTGGCGAGATCTATCCAATCCCAGAAGGTTTTTCGTTAATGCAGCCAACGCGACTCATCCCCCTTCTGCGATCGCCCATTCTTTCGATTTCCGGCAAGCTTCGTGTGCTTGGTGAATTTTTTGTTTCCGCGAATGCGAGCGACGAAGATGAAAGTTTGAAGTCGTTTGCTATTCGTCGACTAGGAAAGGAAGCATTTGATCGGCTGGTGGAGCCTATCGTCGGCGGGATATTCACGGCGGATGCGGGACTGCTCAGTATGAAAGCTGCAATGCCTCAGTTCGTCGAGATGGAACGCAAGTTTGGAGGGCTGATACGCGCCGCTAGGAGCACCAAGTCGCACTTTATCCCCACGCAGCCAAATCTAGAGTCGAGCGAAAGTCAACTTCGTCGGTCTTCGCAGAAAGCAACGGGCGCTCGCTATGATCAATTCTTAGCACCACGACTCGGAATGAACGCGTGGCTTGGACATATTGCGAACTGGTTACCTTCCGGAGTTATTCAACTCAATAGCCGCATCGATCGGATCGAGTTGAATCGACAACGTCAGTGGCAGTTGGAGTCATCGAACCTAAGTGCTCCGGTAAAACAGTTACTTCAAGAACCATTTGACGCGCTGATTATCGCTGCGCCCTCTCATGTCGCAGGCCGTCTGTTGAAGAGTGTCGATAAGGAATTGGGCGAAAGTCTCAGTAGTATTCAATACGCGGATTCCGCCGTCGTTTGCTTGTGCGTAGAGCGAAGTGAGATCTCCAAAGAGCACCTTTGCTTTGGAATTGTGATCCCTCAGATCGAACGACGGGACTGCTTGGCAATCAGTTTGACAAGTGAAAAATACGAGGGAAGGATGGACGGTAGTAAAGTCCTTCTGCGAATCTTTATGGGAGGAGCCGTTCGGCCAGAGTTGATGTCCGAAAGTGATAGTTTGCTTACCGAGCTGGCTTGGAATGAAGCAAAGTCGTTATTGCGATTAAAGACAGAACCTTCATGGAGTCGCGTTGTTCGTTGGCCGTCGGCGATGCCGCAGTATCACGTCGGTCATCTCGCGCGATTGGAATCGATCCAGTCACGTGTCGATGCCTTGCCACGGCTTGCTCTAGCCGGAAACGCTTACCGTGGCGTGGGAATTCCGCAGTGTGTACGGTCAGGCAAAGTCGCAGCCAAAAAAGTGCTTGCCGCTCGGTAACTGGCAATTCAGCGGCTCGAAGAATTACCCGTTCGATACGAAGCCGATCGATACGACGTCGATACGACGTCGATTCGTGACGCCGATTTGTGCCTCGGGCAACACCTTATCCACGACAATCATCGCCTTGCAAGATAAACCAAAGAGTTCCAACGGCCACCGCGAAATGAAAACGGCCAGTAAATTATACTGGCCGTCAAAAGTTAGTTAGGCTTGCAGATCAAATCCAGCTATGCGATGACCGCTTTGCTTCGTGACTCACGCAAACCGCGGCTAAGGATGTCTCGCAGGAGCGGCGAGTAATCCTCATAACGTGATGCATCCGGCGAACCGTCGGAGTACTGCAAGATGGCGTCACGTGGCTTGGTGCCGAGAGCAAGAAGTGTGCTGCTAACGGTACCATACTCATTACCACGAATGACCATGCTGGGTCGTCCCGGTGGTGATGGAGTTCGCGAGAAGACACGGCTAGCGACTGCAAGGAACTTAACAGGCGAGTCCAACGTCTGAAGCGTCAACAATCGTTTTGCCATTTGAACTCGCTCGTCCAAAGGATCATTAAGGTTGTGGCTTCCAACTATGTTTAAGCCGGGCTCCAAATTTCGGACATCATCAGCCATATCGTGATGAAGAATGAAACCTGAGTCACGATCTGCGATAACGAGATTAAAGCCTTCGAAGACATGTTCTCGTAATTCTTCGAGAGCCTTATCAAGACCCTTTCTTGCAGAGGATGCTCGGAGAATTTCCTTACATAAAAGCCCCCGCGATTTGTTACCCGTTATGGGTTCCAACATTCGACGGTTACACAGCCCGACGAACATCCCATTTTGATTAACACCAATCCATGTTCCGCCAGCTCGTTGATCACCTGGGCATAAGATTCTTGGTTTTCCAGAAAGAATCGCAGGAGATGATGACCGCCGATCGTAGAATTCCTCACGATTGGCAGCAACAAGGATGGGGCTTTCCGGAACCAATCGATACTGAATGGCCAGCAAGCACATCGCGTATAACAACTACACTTTCTATTCAGCGGTAAGTTGCCCGAACAAAGTTGTCTCTCCCACACCACGGTACCAAGCGCGGTAGGCAGGCTCGGGTCGTCACACACACTAATTTAACTTCTGGCCCCTCTCCAGGTCACCCCCTACTGGGTGGTTTTTGTTGTTTTCTCGCCCTAAGATGCTAAAGATGGGTTGAGTATGCCCAGTTGAAAGTCGTCACAAGGACGTTTTTAAAGCCGCGGTGAGCTCGAGTTCGACTCCCAGACCGCTAGACCGCTTGTATGGTATGAAACGAACCCACAGAATGCTTGTAGCTATTTTCGATTGAAGCAGCCTTTTTAAGGAATTTTGGGACAGCCGTGGAACAGGAATTTGATGTTGTCGTGATTGGTACCGGACCCGGGGGCGAGGGGGCTGCGATGCAGTCGGCCAAGGGCGGAAGTCGCGTCGCAGTCGTGGAGGCCTACGACAAAATCGGTGGTGGTTGTACACACTGGGGCACTATTCCAAGCAAAGCTCTCCGGTATGCGATTTACTCGATAACCGAGGCTCTCAACAACCCAATCATCCGTGATTTGGGCGTTCACGTGAATCCGACTTTTGCGCAGCTTCGGTCGAGCAGTAAAGCGATTATTTCCAAGCAAGTTCGGATGCGGCAGACATTTTACGAACGCAATAACGTTCCAATCTTTGGTGGACACGCTCGTTTTGCAGATGCTCACACCGTTGAAGTCGGCGACGAGCTCAGGCTCCATGGCAAGTCGATTGTCATTGCGACAGGTTCACGCCCATTTCATCCCCCCGAAGTTGATTTCTCACATCCTCGCATTTTTGACTCCGATACAATCCTCGACCTCTCCTTCAAGCCACAATCGATCACGATTTATGGGGCTGGAGTTATCGGCGTTGAATACGCGTCGATGTTTCGTAACCTTGGCATTAAGGTCAACTTGGTTAACACACGAAATAAGTTACTAGAGTTTCTCGACGACGAAATCATCGACGCTTTGAGTTATCAATTGCGCGACTCTGGAGTGTTAATTCGACACAATGAAACGTTCGCGAAAATCGAAGGACATGATGATGGCGTTGTACTCTCGCTGCAAAGTGGTAAGCAAGTCAAAACGGACATCTTGTTGTGGGCCAATGGTCGATCTGGAAATACTGAAAATCTCGGTCTCGAGCGAATCGGAATCGTCCCCAACACACGAGGCGTTCTTGAAGTGAATGACTGCTACCAAACGACCGTCCCGCACATTTATGCTGTCGGCGATGTGGTTGGTTATCCTTCGCTAGCAAGCGCTGCTTACATGCAGGGGCGTGCCGCTGCCCAGCACATCGAAGGTAATCACGATTACCGCTTAAGCATGGATGATATTCCAACAGGCATCTATACAAGCCCAGAAATCAGCTCGATCGGAAAATCGGAGCGTGAGCTTACGGAAGCCAAGATTCCTTACGAGGTAGGGCATTCGCAGTTTAAAAGTCTTGCGCGAGCCCAAATCACCGGCCGAGCTCAAGGGATGCTGAAGTTGCTCTTCCACCGCGAGACGCGAGCAATTTTAGGCGTTCACTGCTTCGGGCCGAATGCTTCGGAAATTGTCCACATTGGGCAAGCGGTCATGAAACAACCACCGCCGAATAACACGCTCGACTACTTCATCAACACGACCTTCAACTACCCAACAATGGCCGAGGCCTATCGCGTTGCGGCCCTCAACGGATTCAATCGACTCTTTTGAACCTGCGATCATCACGAACTTTCGGACAAGGCTTCCGATGGTGTTTCGTGAATGCCTCGGCGATTTGACGAAGTCTTTGAATTAGGGAAGCGGTTAGAATAGAATAGCCTTTCCCATAGACTTGGTTTACGCAGGCGGACATCGCAGATTGGAACCGCATGCACCTTACCCCGTCGTGTCTCCAAAACGAGTTCTTGTTGATTTCGAACTTCTCGCACTGCCCAATATTTGTCTACTTCGTAAGAGTAGAGTTCTCCATGCAACGCGGGACTCACGTTCTTTGCACGTGGACCTGGCGATGGGCTGTATTTCTCCCGAGTATAAACTACCCAATCACCTACTAAATAAGCTTTTGCCATTTCTTCGAGGAGCCTTTCTCTGGGCCTTGGAGACGAGCGATCGAAATTGAAGAAAAATGGAAAGAATTAGGGTAGACAGGCTGACCTCCCGCAATGCCAATCGGTCTATTTGCATTTTGGATGGAATCGGCAGAAAATCAAAGAGCAACTTTGCGAAATATAGTAAACATCGCAAAATTGTTTCACTTCTAACTGATTTAGGGGTTAGACGCTCGGCCGCAACCGAGCCAATCCATGCGTAAAAATAGCCAGCATTCCGCACGTCCATCGCCCATGAACGAACATGTCAATGCGAGCCCTTCCATTTCGGTTCTCTTTGTATGCTTAGGAAACTTCTGCCGATCGCCTGCCGCGGAAGGTGTGATGCGAGCCTTGACGTCCACCGTTTGACGTCCACAGTGAAGATACCTCAGTCGATCCATATCGAATCGGCGGGCACGAGCGATTACCACGATGGGAAGTCGCCGGACTCGAGAATGAGTGCTGCAAAAAAGCGAAGCTGCCTGTTAGACAGTCGGGCACTAACAGGTGCCCCTAAAGATTTCGAAAGGTCTGACCTGAAAATTGCAAGGTACCGAGACAACGTTCAAGCGATTCATCGCGTCGGTACTCCAAGTCCAGGCCAGCTAAAATTTCTAAGTGACTAAGTGACTATCTGGGAAATGACTGAAATTTATAGCTGGGATCGAACTGGCCGACCGATGTACCGGATCCATACTATGGTGACGAAGACGGCTTCGAATATGTGTTTGACATGTTAGAAGCCGCTTATCCAAAAGTCCTCGAAAAAATTGACCGGGAATTTCATACGAGATAAAAATTACTCGGCGGCGACGATTGTCACGTCAAGGATTTCGATCGGCTTGACTGGCACGTCTCCGTGACCACCTTTGTTGCCGGTGTCGACTTTACCAATCTCGTCGACCACGTCGAATCCATCGGTGACTTCGCCAAAGACTGCATATCCGACTCCATCGGATGATTGATCGCGATTGAGGAAACCGTTGTCTTTGGTATTGATAAAGAACTGAGACGTCGCGCTGTCAGGGACGCTCGTTCGAGCCATTGCAATCGAATACTTCTTGTTCTTCAGGCCATTGCCACCTTCGTTCTTGATGCCGCCGCGAGTCTTCTTTTGTTTCATGTCAGGCGTCATACCTCCGCACTGAATCATGAAGCCATCGATGACACGATGGAAGATCGTTCCCGCGTAGTGGCCATCATTGGCGTATTGCACGAAATTAGCGACCGAGACTGGTGCTTTTGCTTCGTCGAGGGAAAGAGTAATGTCGCCCATGGATGTCTTGAGGATCGCAGTTGTCACAAAGATGCTTTCAATAAATGAGAAATTGTCAGTTCAGGTTTGATTGGATGTGTGGGTTACGGCTGCGTTACCGGAGTACTCGCAACCGGAACAACGACTTGGATTTTTTGAATAACGACTGGCGTCACCGGTTCACTGGGGCCATCACCGGGAGCACCGTTGGACGACGGCTTCACAGGCACCGAGGCGATCTTGTCAACGACTTCGATACCTTTGACTACCTTTGCGAAAACTGCGTAACCGAATCCATCGGACGAGTTCTTTCGGTCCAAGAAGTTATTATTGCTGGTGTTGATAAAAAATTGAGCAGTCGCGCTGTTGGGATCACCCGTTCGAGCCATAGCGACTGTGTATCGTTGGTTGCTGATTGCATTTCCTGCTTCGTTCTTGATGCCGGCACCAGTGCGTTTCTCACGTCCAGGACTCTTTACATCAAATCCACCACCTTGAATCATGAAGTCCTTGATCACTCGGTGAAAAATGGTTCCTTCATAGTGGCCTTTCTCGACGTAGTCCAAAAAGTTTTTGACCGAGATTGGAGCTTTTTCGGTCTCGAGAAGCAAAACAATATTGCCTTGATTGGTAGTGATTTCAACAAAAGTCCGCGGGTCGTTGACTGGTGGAGTTGTAACTGGTGGAGTTGCAGCAGCGGGACCCGAAGCTGCTGGGCTCTCCTGAGCAAACGTGTGATCGCACCCGAACAAGCACGCAGAGATTGCGAGGATCCAAAAAAATTGGCGACACATACTTCAATATTCCTTAACTGATCCAACTCATTTCAAAATTCAACAGGTATGACACCCCGATTGCAATCGTGAGGGTCCTTACACCACGCACTATTGTAGGCTGCCCCGCAAAACCGTCAAAGGCGTCGTTCTCGTCCCGTTCGTAGGCATCAGACTTGCGACAGAACGAAACGCAAGGCGGCAAACCTTTAGCGGAAGGCACTGCCTTAGATTATGCTGTGAGCGTGTCGTTGCGAGCTCCTTCGTGCAAGCCTGGCATCGAAATAAGTGCCAAAAAGCCTAGGCAAGATGTCTCTGAAGACTGAGAAACCCATGCAAATCAATAAAGCTGTTATCACTGCGGCAGGACCAGGGCAAACGTCGCTTCCGCTCCAACGGTTGGTCGACCGCGATGGATGCGAGAAATCTGCCTTGGAAATGATTGTCGAAGAGGTGGATGCGGCCGGCATTGAATCGGTCGGGATCATTATTCGTCCGGGCGATGAAGAGGCCTATCGGCGAGCCGCTGGAAAACATGTCGAGCGTCTTTGCTTCATCCCACAAGCCGAGCCGAAAGGTTATGGCGACGCGATACTCCGTGCTCGACCCTTCACCGGAAGCGATAGTTTCCTGCACTTGGTGGGTGACCACTTGTACCTTAGCCGAATCGAAGCGCGATGTGCCGAGCAGCTCATCAAAATCGCAACCGAAGAAGCTTGTCCAGTCTCCGCGGTGCAAGCGACTCGCGAATCGATGTTGCCTTACTTTGGTACGATCGCAGGGAATCGATTGCCTAGGCATGAGAGGCTTTATGAAGTCAAACGAGTTGTTGAGAAGCCGACTCCGACACAAGCCGAACAAGACCTTACTGTTTCGGGATTTCGTAGCGGTGTCTATCTTTGTTTCTTCGGCATGCACGTCCTGACCAACAGCGTAATGAATGTTTTGGAAGAGTTTTCAAGTCGCTACGATCGCCCTGTAAGTCTGTCAGAAGCGATGTCTGAGGTCGCCTCGCGTGAGCGTTACCTGGCTTACGAAATACAAGGCACTCGATACAACATGGGAGTCAAGTATGGGCTGCTGAATACTCAACTGGCCCTTTCGCTTTCAGGCGTCGACCGCGATCGCGTCCTGACCGAAATGGTAGAACTTCTTGCCCACCAGCAGAATATCTCGACGAGTGCATGATGACATCTGATTCAAAGACATCCGCCGTTTTATCTTCAAGCTTGAACAATTCACTGGAGGCCCGATCCTTGGATGCCAACTCCTTGGACGCATGGATTGAGACAATCCTTTCCGAAGACGAAGCGACTCGTCATCGTTCCTTGGAGTCACTTTGCACGGGCTTGAGTAGCCAAGAACTCCTAGTTGCAACCGACCGACTTGACGCTTTTCGTCGACAATCAAGTAATCTATATCATCGTGTTCGCGCACTGTTTTACTTGTCGGCAATCTACCGATATTTTCTACCTCGCAAGATCTCTGAATCGCATGCGGGGCTGCTAGACCAATCGGCCTATGAGCACATTTTGCAGCGCCGATTTGGCGAAGCGATCGATAGCTTGCTTGTCACGCAGCGCTCCGAAGGGCCGACGCTTGCGATCACGAGTGCGCTTGCTAAAGCTTATTATCAAATGGGTTTTCAGACGCTCGCTGATCAAGTTCGACAAAGCGTTCGAACTGTGCGTGGAAATCAATGGATGTTTCGAATTGGCCACCCAGCAGATCATCCGCTTCGACTAGCTAAGCGGCTCATGGAATACGACGCATCCACACGAACCATGCCGGTGCTTGTCGAGAAGACGAGTGTGCGAATGGATTTTTCGCATTCAGGTTGGAGCGATATCTTTTTCCTCGGAATGGATTATCCGGAAGGTGCTCAAGTCATCAATGCAGCGATCAACTTGGGAGTCTTTGGTCGCGATGATGCGCCGAGACCACCGGTGGAAGCCTATGTCCGCGTGATCGATCGGCCTGTGATTCGTTTGGTGAGCGTAGACTTGGGCGCGGAAGCCGAACTGACGGAGATCGATGACGTTTTTGATTTTGCCAAGGACTATCTTGGGCTTTTGAAAGCGGCTTTGATTGCTTCCGGAGTAGTACCACCTGCGATGGAAGGCTGTCACCGAAAAGTCAGTGAGCTTCTTGAAACGCTCATGGGACGAAGTGGCCTAGGATTAGAGATAGTCAGTCAAGTCAACAACATTCCCAAGGGATCGCGGTTGGCTGTATCGACAAACCTGCTCGGTTCGCTTATCTCGGCGTTGATGCGAGCGACCGGTCAGGTCAGTTCATTGGAAGGTGGATTGCATGACTCGGATCGCCGATTGATTACGGCCCGAGCAATCCTCGGCGAGTGGCTTGGAGGATCAGGTGGTGGTTGGCAAGACTCAGGCGGTATCTGGCCTGGTATCAAACATATCGAAGGCTGCATGGCGGGACCTGGTGACCCGGAGTATGGAATTAGCCGTGGTCGTCTGATGCCGCAGCACACGCACTTTGATGTCGATCGAATTTCTGCTGAAGCACGCAAGAAACTGGAAAGCAGTTTAATCTTGATCTACGGCGGTATGGCACAAAATGTCGGGCCGATCCTTGAGATGGTTACCGAAAAGTATCTCATACGCGGTGAGAAAGAATGGATTGCTCGTCAACAAGCGATCGTGATCCTCAATGAAATTACGTCAGCACTTGAAGCAGGAGATATTCGTCGCGTTGGCGAGCTAACCACACAAAACTTCACTGGTCCGCTGCAAACAATTATCCCTTGGTGTACTAACCGTTACACTGATTCGTTGATTGAAAAATGCAGAGCACATTACGGAGATCAGTTTTGGGGATTCTGGATGCTTGGAGGAATGTCCGGTGGCGGGATGGGATTCTTGTTCGATCCGGCAATTCAATCGGAAGCTCGTCAATGGTTGCTGGCAACGCTTGTTTCAACCAAACGCGAGCTACAAACAAGCTTGCCCTTCGCCATGGATCCGGTCGTGTATGACTTTGAAATCAACGAGCGAGGCTCGTGGGCAACGTTGCTTGAGGGCGAGAACGCATCGATGCCCGAGAGCTACTATGCAATCGTTGCACCGAAGTGGCTCAAGCGTGAGATGCGAGATTTAAGCGAGCAATCCCAAGCCGAATTGATGCGACTTAGCGGAAAGATCCGAGGCGGTGAATCGGAGTCGAGTTGGCTATTGGACCGATTACTGCCTCAGCCAAGCCGACAAAGCGAAGGTGCGATTCGTCTCAAGGAGATGCTGAAAGAAAATGGCTTTGATCGTCAAGCTCATGAGCAGATTCGTAATGAGCTTGTCTCTGGCCGCCTAGGATTGTCGCAAAATCGCCTTCCATCGCAATCGACAATCGAGGATATCACAGCCGACGATTTCATTGACATGCGAACCAGCGAAGGCGACAAAGAAACGATTCGCGTTGGCGAGCAAGCAATCGCCGATGGCGTGGCCGCAGTGGTGACTCTCGCAGCCGGTGTTGGCAGCCGTTGGACCGGGGGAGCGGGGGTCGTCAAAGGGCTCCATCCATTCTGTAAATTCGATGGACGGCATCGCAGCTTTATCGAGCTTCATCTTGCCAAATCTCGAGCGATTGCAAAACGTTACGAATGCACCGTTCCGCATGTCTTTACAACCGGTTACATGACGCATCAACCGATCGCCGATCAGCTTGCTGCCGTTCAGAACTATGGCTATGACGGTCCGGTTTATTTGTCTCGAGGTGCATCGGTTGGGCTTCGTATGGTTCCAACGGTCCGTGATTTGAAGTTTTTCTGGGAAGAGACTTCTCATCAAGTGCTAGATGAACAGCAGCAAAAAGTTCGCGATGGTTTGCATACGGCCTTGATGTCATGGGCTAAGTCTGCCGGTGAAGCGAGCGACTACACAGAAAACCTCCCCATGCAGTGTATGCATCCTGTAGGGCATTGGTATGAAATCCCAAACATTTTGCGCAACGGTTTGTTATGGAAGATGATTCAAGAGCGCCCTCAGTTGAAGTATTTGATGCTTCATAACATTGATACTTTGGGTGCAACGCTGAACCCGCGAATGCTCGGGCAGCATATCATTTCTAGGAGCGCACTGAGCTACGAAGTCATCGCTCGCCGTGTAGATGATCGTGGCGGTGGACTTGCGAGAGTCGATGGTAAGCTCCGCTTGGTCGAAGGACTTGCGTTGCCGAGAGAATCAGACGAATTCAAGCTGACTTTTTATAACTCGTTAACGACATGGATCGATATTGATCAATTGTTGGGCTATTTTGAGCTAGACCGGAAGACACTCTCGGACGCCAGATCGGTGGATGCGGGGATTCGCAAGCTGGCCCTTCGGTTGCCGACCTACATCACCATCAAAGACGTAAAGAAACGTTGGGGACATGGCCAAGAAGATGTCTTTCCAATCTCGCAGTTTGAAAAGCTGTGGGGCGATATGACTGCGTTACCGGAAGTTCGATGCGAGTTCTTCGCGGTACCAACCATGCGAGGTCAGCAAATGAAAGATCCAGCCCAGCTAGATGGTTGGGTCCGCGACGGATCTGCCGATTACATCCAATCCTTGTGTAAGTGGAGCTAAGACGACCTGTTGTCCCGAGTGTAGGACAACGAATTTGGCTCATCCATTTGTTCGTGGCGATTCGAGCAAAGTATCGATCCGCCGGGGATCTTGACGTGCATCCAAGATCGCGTAAACATCGATCCGTCCATCAGTCATTTTGTAGAAGAGGGAAAACGGAAATCGTTTGGAAAGCGATCGATAAAACCCACGATACTGTTCGTGGATACCGCCATAGAACCTAAGTGATTCGATATCACTCACTAGGCAATCGGTAAAGTAGCTGCCAAGACCCTCATGCTTTGCATCATAGAAATCGGCACCAATCTCAAGATCCCGCTCTGCGTCTTGGAGCAGCCGGATCTTCACTTCAACCGCTCCCGAAGACGTTCTTTTGCGGCATCCCACTCAACAAAGTAAGCCCGTCCTTCGCGGACTGCTGCTTCGCGTTCAGCAAGTATTTCTCCATGCCAGTTGGGGGGCGCAATATCTGACGGATTTCGAGAAAGGTGCTCCCAAAGACGTTCCATCAATAGCAATTTATCCGCAATTGATAAGTCGTCGATCGGTAACGTAGAGATTGTTGTCATGAAATTGATCGATCCCGCGATTGCTTTGTTGATTGTTTGAATTCTCTTTCGCCACAATCGGCAACTACCATGTGATTATATAAGGCGGGGTTGTGCGAGGGGGGTTGCAATTAGTTTTCTATTTCAAGTTTCTATTTCAAATTATCGTCAAGTAGTTTTAGTGAATCGCTGTTGCTTCCGGCGAGCAGTCCGACACCCTTGTAGACTTGGAGCTTTTCACGCGAATCGGTGATGTCCAAATTTCGCATCGTGAGTTGTCCGATTCTGTCGGTTGGGGTGAATTCTCCGGAGCCGCTTTCCATGGTAAGACGTTCAGGCTTATAGGTGAGGTTCGGGCTTTGCGTATCGAGGATCGAGTAATCATTGCCGCGACGCAGATCGAGAACAACTTCGCCTGTGATGGCTTTCGCAACCCAGTGCTGGAGTGCTTCTCGCAACATGAGCGATTGCGAATCGAACCAACGACCTTCGTAACAGAGTCGACCGAGTCGTCGTCCCATGTCGCGATACTGTTCGATGGTTCCTTCGTTATGAATTCCGGTGATCAAACGTTCGTAAGCGATAAACAGCAAGGCCATTCCGGGAGCTTCATAGATGCCACGACTTTTCGCTTCGATGATCCGATTCTCGATTTGGTCTGACATCCCGAGTCCGTGTCGGCCGCCAATCGCGTTGGCTTCCAAGACGAGATCGACTGCGGAGTCAAACTGCTTGCCGTTGAGTGCTACTGGAAGACCGGCTTCGAAGGTGATGGATACTTCTTCGGCAAAGATCGGGCAATCTGCTTTCCAAAAAGGGACACCCATGATTGGGTCGACAATCTTGACTCCTTTGTCAAGCATTTCGAGGTCTTTCGCTTCGTGCGTTGCACCCCAAATATTTGAATCAGTCGAGTAGGCTTTCTCTTTGCTCATTCGATAGCCGAGACCCGCTTTTTCGAGCAGCTCTGACATTTCTTTTCGCCCACCTAGCTCACGATTAAAAGTTTCGTCCAGCCACGGCTTGTAGACTTGCAAATCGGGATTGGCGAGTAGTCCATAGCGATAGAAGCGTTCGATATCGTTTCCTTTGTAGGTGCTTCCGTCGCCCCAGATGCTTACTCCGTCGGCCTTCATGGCTTGAACAAGCATGGTCCCGGTTACTGCACGACCGATCGGGGTCGTGTTGAAATAGGGGAC
>JANODQ010000775.1:0-6527 GCA_031412775.1 Pirellulaceae bacterium
CGATTGCCAACGGCACGACGATAACTATTTCCGGAACGGATTACACCTTCCGACAAGGCACACGTCCACTATCCCCGTTAGCTACAGAGATCTATTACACGACTTTACAATCAGCATCCGAAGTAGCAAGATTGATAGCAACCACGATTGCTGGTTTGAGTCCCGCGCTCAATGGTAATAGAATTCAATTGACAACAGGAGCCTTCACGCTTCCCTCAGGTAGTGTCTTCGTTGTACAAGGTAGTGCTGGAACGGCAGTTGGAAACGTCCCCGTAAACATATTAGAGAATATGTCGGCCGGCGAGGTTGCTATTGCCGTACGCGATGCGCTTCGTGGTTCGATCGGAAATGCAAGTACTTACGATATCTTCCCTGTTCGCGAAGAGTTTGTAAGTCTTCCAGGTATTCGAACCGGAGTGGTGGCTGGGCCATTTGCAGTTAATTTCCCAACCCCGAATCTTCGTCAGTTCGCATCTGTAGCGAATCCGTCTCCAACAAATCGCTTGGTTAATAATGCTTTTGAAGGGATTTATTTAGATGACTTCGTGATCGGGGTGGCTGAACGTGGTGAGACCATCGGCGGTTCTAGCACCGACACGACTTTTGTTGCAAATCCGAACGCGATCGCCAACTCGATCAATGTTGGAGCTTACCAACTCGAAATCCGCGGTGGTCAGGAGTATGGTGTTCCAACACAAACGGGACTTCAGTACCCAACCACGATTGATGCGTCGTTGACGGGAATCAACACTCGATTGTCGCTTGGTGCAACCATCACCTTGCCCAATGCTACGGGAATTGTAAACGGCGATAGCTTTACGATCTCCGATGGAAACTCATCGGTACTGTTCGTGTTCTCTGATACGACATCGCCAGCACCGCTTCCTGTCGGGGCTATCGCCGTGCCTTACAGTGTGTCGATTACCAACCCTCGAACGGGTGTAATCGCTGCGGAAACATCATCGACATTGGCCGGAAGACTTCGGGATATTGTAAACAGTTCTGTTGTTCAATCGCGATTGAAGATCAATGCGATTTCGCTCACTGGTGCATCGACTGGTGCTTCGGGTCCGGAGCTCGCATTGTCGAGTAACGCTGTCGTAACAGTTCCTGCCCGTCCGGCTGGTTCGACGCTTGCCCCTGTGGTTTCCGTTACTCGGTACGTTGGTAAAGGCGACTCCAATACTCCACGCGACCAAGGACAGATCATCGTCGAGAACTCCAAGATTTCCGATTCGGCTCAGTACGGAATTATTCTTCGACCGGATGCTCGAGATCCTATCAGCGGTGGTAATAACCCAAGCCTGGGTGCCGTTCGCAACACGGTTGTATTGAATACGGAACGCCTCGCACCTGGTGCGGTGATCATGAATAACGAGATCATCGGAAACCGCATTGGCGGAATTCAGATCGTCGGCGACAACGCAGCCAACACAACGGTTCCTTCGTCAATTCCGTTTGCGAGAATCATCAACAACACGATCGTTGGTGGCTCGATTATCAAGACAGAAGTTTTGGGACCACAAGTCTTCAATGACTTTTTGTTTCCGAACGGATCGATTTCCTTTGCGGATTCGGTGATTGCTTACCTTCCGAACTTTGGCAATGGTTTGGCTCCTGCTGCCGGTGTTTCTATTGCTACGGACGCATTGGGTGTTCCCGATTACACTGGAGGTTTTGCTGAACCTGCTACAGGTCAGGGGGCTGTTTCTCTTGGTTCTGGAGGACGATTGACGGTCCAGTTCACGGATAACCTTCTCACGGGATCGAACGATGCAAGGCCCGATTTGGCGATTGGCGAGGTTGGTGACTCGGAACGTGCATTTGTCGAAGTCAGTACCGACGGGGTGACCTATACTTCAGTCGGTTCGATTAGCGGTACCGTTCGAACGATCGATTTAGATTTCTATGGATTCAATCGTGATAGTCGACTTCGGTTTGTACGCATAACAGATGATATTTTGGATGGGGCGACAAGCGGTGAAACCGTCGGTGCTGACATCGATGCGATCGGTGCCTTGTCGAGTGTTCCTGCTACCGTTTATGCGGCAGGCGGAATCGGTATCGATGTCGGGGCGAATACCAGCCCAACACTCCTTAACAATATTATTGTTAACAGTGTGACAGGATTGAACGTTGCTGCGGCTTCGACCCTTAATCCGAATATCCTTGTGTCCACAGTCGGACCGGTTGTCGGTGGAATGGTTTTCCAGCGGAACACGGCTAACCTCAGTGGAGTAGCGACACTTGGTCAAAGTGCTCTTCAGCCGAGTGTGAATGTCGAGCTATTTCAAGATCCAGCGAACCGGAGCTTCTATCCAAACGTTGGTGCTCCAACCATCGACTCGACGATCGATTCGATATTGGATCGACCAGGCTTGATTGCTGTCAAGCAACCGCTCGGTTTGGATCTTTCTCCGATCATTGCTCCAACTTACGATCTTAATGGACTTCTACGAGTCGATGATCCAACAGTCAACACACCATCAGGTGTGGGACAGAACGTTTTCAAGGATCGTGGGGCTCAAGATCGATCGGATAACATTGGCCCAAGTGCAATCCTGCTGATACCAACCGATAACAGTACAACTAGCGGCGATTCTAATCCGCTTGTCGGCACCGTTCAGATTAGCAACCAGACATTGCCTTACTTCGAGATCCGATTGATTGACGGAGTCGATCTCGGAAGTAGTTCTAACGGATCGGGAATTGATGCTCAATCGGTTAGCAGTGCAGGTATCGTCGTTACTCGCGATGATGTCGAATTGATTCAGGGCATCGACTATCGATTCGGCTTCGATTCGACCAGCAATACGATTCGGCTCACTCCAATTGCGGGTGTCTGGACTTCGGATGCTGTCTACAAAATCCGATTCGTCTCTGCTGGCCAAAGTGTGATTCCGCTTAATTCGGTTGCGAATCTTGTTGATGGAACGACTTATGTAGTTCTGGATGCAAATGGAGATTTCAAGACCTTCGAACTGGATCTTGGTATCCGATTGACTGTGCCAACGGTCACTAACGGAACGACTCAAAGCCTGTTGGATGGATCGCAGTTTATTCTCAGCGATGGTATCCAGACGCTGACCTACGAATTCGATTCAGACGGCATTTTTGCAACCAACTCCGTTGTGATTCCAATCCTCGCCACAGAGACTCCGGCAGTCGTTGCCACCAGGATGATCGCAGCGATTCGTGCTTCGGGATTATTTGCTTCCGTGAACTCGGTTTCTACTGACAGTATTCAAGTTCTTGGAGCGACAGTAACGCTTGATTCAAACACAAGCCGCTTGCGCTCCGCAGGAAGCAATGGAACGATCTCGACATCGATTCCGATTGTTCTGAACGCTGGCTTGTTGATCGATGGAAATGCTGTCGCAACAGCAGTCGCAGATGCAATTCGAGCAGCAGCTTTACCTGGCGTGACAATCTCGCAGAACGGGCAGAACCTGTTGCTACAAGGCACACAGGGCGTCTATGGAACCGGTGCGACGGTTGCGGGTGAAATCAAGGACATGGCTGGAAATGCCTTGCGAGCGAACGGAGATAGCGGCGATACAACATTGACCATTATCCTGGCCGATGGTTTCGACTACGGTGACACGCCTCAACCTCTTTATGCGACTAGCAAAGTAAACAATGGACCTCGACATCGCATTGCAGATGGATTCTACCTTGGCTTAGGCGTAAGTGCTGAAGGAGATGCTCTTCCCGCCGGGACGGATACGTTGGACGATGGGATTGCTTTCCCAGCGACGCTTGTCAAGGGTTACTCGACATCGATAACGGTGACGGCCGCTGGTATCTCGGCAGATCGAATGGGTTACTTGAACGCTTGGATCGACTACAACCGAGATGGAATCTTCGCCGATAGCGAACGGATAACAAATTTGGGAGGTCGATCGCTTGTCAATGGAAACAGCAACAACCTTCAAGTGACGATCCCTGGTGAAGTTACACCGGGCACTCTAAATGCTCGTTTCCGATACAGTTCGGTCGCAACTCTGGGCCCTCAAGGTGAGGCAGCAGATGGAGAAGTCGAAGACTACGTCATCACTGTTGGTAACAATGCGTATCAAAATCCGACCAACCAGTTCGATGTAAACAACGATACGTTTGTTTCGCCGATCGATGTCTTGCAAGTGATCAATTATCTTAATCGTAATCCAGGACAGATTTCAACTCAGTTGCCAATCAATCCGACGACGCCGGTTCCGCCCTATGTGGATGTCAATGGCGACAGTTTTGTCACTCCTTTGGATGTGTTGCTGGTCATCAATGAACTCAACCTGCGTTCCCGTGCACGTTCGGCTGGCGGTGAGGGCGAGAGTGTTTCGGCTGACACTTGGGTTTCTTCAAGTTCTCAAGTCCCGTCTCAGCCAGTCGTGCCCGCTACGTCAAACTTCGCAAGCCCGCCAGTTCAAAGCCTGCCAGCTCGAAATAGTCCCACCAATCTGTTCTCCCAATCGGTTTTCCAATCGGTTTCACAACCATCGGTTCAGTTAACAGATTCGGAAGCAGCTTCCGGCAGTGTGGTTGCATCGGTAGACAATCTGTGGGCCGCCAGCAGTAGCGAAGCGGTAGATTGGCTCGACGAAATCGATTCTTCTTTGGGGACCTTGATTAACAGCGAATCACCCAACAGCCAAACGGTCGACGGTTTGTTCGCACGGCTGGAAGGATTTGGAAGCTAAGTGCGCTTCAAACAATCGTTACAATCGAAAAAGCTTCGCAAAACGAAGGGTTTTGCTGAGCCTACGGTGCGGAAACCGCTAGAGGGCAGCGGTGGGGGGAACTAAGCTAGAGGAATGTCGTCAAAGGATACGAGATTCCTGATCCCTTCGTGAAAAGACGAATATGCCTCGATTTTGGCAAGTCTTAAAGTGTTCGAATCTACCGGAAGCCATTTCGCGTAGCGGGTTCGGTTTTGGTTTAAGGCAAATAAAGCCGCTCCAAGCAAAAAGATCGCGGCGACTATCGATTGAATCGCTAGAGACGCGAAAGTTGATGGCGAGTCTTCCTTTCGGAGCGTCTCCAGATGATCTTGGCGAGTTCCTTCTTGGCCGCGTTGCCGTAACGCCGGTGCTTCTTGAAAGCAACGGAGCGATCGACGAGAACATGCTGAACTGGACGGCTCAGCAAAAGTCGGAAGTCCTACAAAACATCACCGAAGGCCTTCAGTGGTGGAAGGATCTACTGGCAAAGAAATCATCGATCATGCCGCTTGACTGGGTGATTGACACAACGTTTTTAGAGTCGCCCGTAGAAACGTCCTACGAACCGATCACGCGGGTATCTAATGACTACGTGAAATGGGTTCCAGAATTTCTGGAGAAAGTTGGCTTTAACAACACGGCCAATTTGGATGCGGGAATTCGTTCCTTCAATCAATCGCAACGCGACAAGCTCGACACGGATTGGTCGTTTACTATCTTTGTGGTGAATTCGCGACCTAATCAAATCTTCGCTCCAGGGGGTAGTTTCTCGCGAGCCTTTGCGTTTGCTGGCGGATTATATTTTATTACACCCTCAAACCGCCCCGCGTCGACTTATACACATGAGACGGGGCATATTTTTTGGGCCAGAGACGAATACCAAGGCGGAGGCAACTACTATCAGAATCGCGGCTACTACGATTCTCAAAACACAAATGCAATCGATTTAAACCCCGACTTAAATTTTCAGCAGTCCCTTAGCATCATGTCCTCGGGGGTAAATCTTGAAACTGCGTACAACACAATTACGACCTCGCAAGCGACACTCGCTCAACTAGGCTGGCAAGACAGCGATGGGGATGGGATTTTTGACGTCCTGGATGTGCCCTTGCAGTTGGATGGGGTTGGGCGCTTCAATGCCACCACGAATACTTATCAATTCACAGGCAAGGCTTCTGCGAAGGCACTTCCCAACCTGAACTCATCGGGGTTGCAGAATGATATCACGCTCAATCGCGTGGGCCGAATCGAGTTTCGTTTTGATGATAACGCACCGTGGACAACTGCTGTCACACTGAACCAATATCAAGCCGATCTAAACCTTTCAATCGCAGTTCCGGTCGGAACAACTGGAAGCATTCAAATACGAGCTATCGACCCGCGAATTGGAATCACCAGTGGCGTGTTTCGAGGTTCGCTACTCGGATCTGATCTAACAGCCGAAAGCGGTATCGCTGGATTTGTTTGGTCCGACACGACGAATGATGGACTGCGGCAACCGACTGAGCCTGGTCTCTTTGGATTAACGGTTCAATTAGTGGATGCCAACGGCGTTGCTCGTAATGTGCAAACTCCACTGGAACCGGATAACCTTCAGAATGGAGTGATCGCTCCTACAGCCTTTGCTGGCGCGACTCTTCGCGCGATCGGCATGGATGCGGACGGCACGCTTGGCGTCACGACCGACACTCGTGCAACAACGGGAACGAAGGTGCTCATTCCTTATTCTCCAATTGCAAGAACCTTCCGAGCTGGATGGCGTGACGATGACCAAAACCTGCGTATCAATCTCGACAGCCTGCAATCGACGAT
>JANODQ010000776.1:0-3616 GCA_031412775.1 Pirellulaceae bacterium
TCGGTTGAAGTTCCTGAGTAAACACGCAAAGAGGGAAACTAGCAAAGATGATTCATCGAACTCGAGCTATGGGGATTGTTCTCCTAGTCGCTTTATGGTGCTCAGTTTCCTTAGCCCACGAGGGTCCGGATCCACGTGCATGCTGGCTTTTTGATTCAGGATTCGTGGCGGGTTCGACATTAAAATCGCAATCCGGCCCGAATATGGAAATCATGGGAACCGCAAAGCCTGAGAAGGTCGGCAAGCTCAACTGCATGCGACTCGATGGCAACGAAACCATGTTCGTGGCCGAGGACGAATGGAAGACAACAAGGCCGGTTCTTCCAGATGACGCCATCACCATTTCTACATGGGTGAGTCTCGATTCCACTCTTGATAACGGCGGAATCATCTCCGCGTTTCAAGACAATGGAAACTTCGAGAAGGGTTGGGTGCTTGGGTATAACAAAAAGGCTTTTAACTTCGCGTTGTCAACAAAAGGAGCCGATGATGGCGACGGGAAACTGACCTATCTAACTGGTAAAAAAGAAATCGAAGCCGGAAAATGGTATCACGTGTGCGCCGTATATGACGGATCCACGATGCAGCTTTGGGTTAACGGTCAGCTGGACGCGGAGTCGACCGAACAAAGTGGCGAGATTCTTTACCCTGAGGATGCAAAGTTAGCCATCGGCTGTTATTTAGACTCCAACGAATCGTTTCCACTTGAGGGACGCATTGGACAAGTCGTTGTCTTTGATCTTGCCGCAAAACCTGCTTGGATTGCACACGATTTTGAACATCAAAAGCATTGGGTATCACTCCCTGCCAAGCTTGACTCGTCCAAGGAATTCGTGTTCTTGGTAAAGCCTTACCTCCAGTTCGCAACACAAACAAGCATCAAAGTGATGTGTGAACTGAATCGACCATCGAAGGTTTCGGTCAAGTATGGAGAGACAAGCAATTTTACTGACTCTGTTGTAGCTGTCAGCCAAGATCGATTGCTTCACACTGCCTCTCTTGAAAATCTAAAGCCCGAAACCGGTTATTACTATCAAGTCATCGTTGAAGAAGAAGGACGTGAAGATGCTATACGAGGCGAAGTGTGCTCGTTTCAAACAGCATCATTGCCGAGTAGTCCTTTCGCCTTCGCAGTGATGGGTGACACTCAAGGAAACCCGGCTGTGAACGGTAAGCTTTCTGAATTTGCTTGGGCTCTGCGTCCAAATTTCCTCGTAATCCCTGGAGATCTAGTCGATGATGGTCCGGTAAAAAATCAATGGGTGAACGAATTCTTTGCGAGCATGAATCCATTGTTCTGTCGCGTACCGTTTTATCCAGTGCTTGGAAATCACGAGCGAAACGCGGACTTCTATTATCGCTACATGGACCTACCCGCCCCGGAGTATTACTATTCGTTTCAATATGGCAACGCAGTGTTTTTCATGCTTGATTCTAACAAAAAGGTTGATGAAGAAAGCGAACAGTATCAATGGCTGGAAACGCAATTGAAGGAATTACAAGAGCGCGAGAAAAACGGAACATCAGATGTCACATGGAAGTTTGTAAGCTACCACCACCCATCTTATTCCTCAGACGAAGATGACTACGGCAACCTCTGGAAGGGAAAGAGCACCTGGGGTGACATGCGTATTCGACCATTGACAAAATTGTTTGATAGTTACGCAATGGACGTCGTCTGGAATGGCCATATCCATTCCTACGAAAGAACTTGGCCAATTATCAACGGTAAGGTTTCAGAAGATTCGGGCACCGTTTATATGGTCACAGGCGGTGGTGGCGGTGGTTTAGAGCAAGCAGGACCAATCCGCCCACCGTTTCAAAACAACGTACGCCGAGGTCACCACTTCGTATTTGTTGCTGTCAATGGAAGTACACTCGAACTAAAGAGTTTCGATCTCGAGGGTCGACTGTTCGACACGGTTACGTTGAAGAAACGGTCGAAGAAACCAAAATAGGCTGGCATGTTAGCCTCGCGAATTTTTTCTCAAATCACTTGGTTCAGCTAGGCCGCGAATGATGAAGCACTCACCATTACCAAATCATTCAACAACCATTCCTTTTGCAATACTTAATCTGCTAGTCAACGTTTTTTTCGCTGGTGCATCGGTAGCACAGTTTCCTGACTATCGATCACCATCGGGTAACGAGTTCGCTCGAGTTGTACCCGGAGGCGTTACGATTCTTCCCAACGGACGATTTCTAACTCCAGTGGGTGAAAGGTTGTACACGGGTGATGACCTATGGAATGTTGTCCCAAGTCCAGACGGAAAGCTTGTACTCGGATTCTGCGACCCAGGCTTGGTGATCTATCACAGAGACAATGCCACCGCGAAAAGCAATTCCTTTCGTATTCCATGGAAAAATGCTGCATTCTGCGGGATATTTACACAGGACGGCTCAAAGCTCATTACATCCAGTGGCGACTCAGGTCACGGAATACAAGTCTTTGAAACAAGTCAGTGGTACAAGCCCGCAAGCAAGCGACTTGAGCAGCTAGACCAAAAGCCAGTTCTATCGATCAAAGCACATAACGAAGCCTACATCAACGATATTGCGATTACACCTGATGGACGATTCGTCTTTGGAGCAGACGTTGCTCGACAGCGAATTGTCGTTTTTGATATTCTTGATGAGAAAGTTGTTGCAGATATTGCAGCGGGGCGCGAGCCATTTTCACTTGCACTTTCAGAGGATGGTAAGCGACTTTTCGTAGCGAATATCGGAGTTTTTGATTACTCGCTTGTACCCACCGGCAATGGCGACGAACGTGGGCTGACAACACCCGCCTTCGGATTTCCATCCAAAGAAGCAGAAGAGGGAGTGTTCAAAGAGGGACGTCAAGTACCAGGCCTGGGCGATCCACTGGTACCAGATGCACACTCAGTTTGGATGATCGATGTTGCAGATCCAGCGATGCCGATTGTTGCGGCTAAAATCAAAACAGGAATTCTAATTCACGCACCTACCGACAGTGGCAAAGCCGTTGGCGGTAGTTCTCCAAATGCATTGCTTGTCTCGAATGACACGTTGTTCGTCGCGAATGCAAACAACGACACCGTGCAATACTTAGATTCGAGAACATTGGAGATTCGAAAGACCGTTAAACTTGCGCCCGAGCAGGCTCTTGCAAATTTGCGAGGTGCTATCCCATCAGGTATGGCATTGAGCAAGAATGGAAAGAAGTTGTATGTTTGTGCGTCAGGGTTGAACGCAGTGGCTGTGATCGATGTTGCGAAGGGCGTCGTAGAAGATTGGATTCCTACCGGTTGGTTTCCAACTGCATGCCGACTGTCTCCCGACCAAAAAACACTTTTCATATCGTCTCAAAAAGGACTTGGGCAAGGACCTCGAGGAGAGAAGCATCGTCGTCCGGAAAGCGACGAAAGATTCGGTTTTCAAGAAATGCCGGGGATGATTAGCGTAGTTGATTTAACAGATCTAAAACCAGGTTTGCAAACAGTACTGAGAAACAACGGAATGATTCCGGCTGAAAAGATCCCAGCTGAGAAGCCAACAACAACCCTACCAAAAGAGATTGAGTATGTTGTCTTCATAACGAAAGAAAACCATACCTTCGACGGGATCTTTGGAGGCTTGAAAGGCTCGACAAGCG
>JANODQ010000777.1:0-13697 GCA_031412775.1 Pirellulaceae bacterium
CGCCTTCTGACGAGCTTATGGCTCCATCAGCATCAACAATGGCATCGCCAACTTTGGCTGCCGAGGCATTTGCGGCCGGCGAGCTTGTTGCCATCGTCGGTGAGGAACCGATACTTGCGGCAGATCTTTTCTCGATGGTAGATCCAATGTTGATCGAGGCCAAAGAGAAACTACCAGAAACAAAGTTCTTAGAGCTTCGCGAAAAATACATGCGTCAAGCACTCGCCAAATTGGCTCAAACGAAAATGCTTGCCCAGTATTTTGTCGGCGAACAGTTGACCGGGAAATCGCTGGACGAACGAAAAGCGGCTCATCAGCAAATCGACAAACGCATGACATCTGCTTTTCACGAAATGATGCTCCCTCGCATGCTCGCGCAGCAGAAAGTCGATACACCAGTCGAGCTGGATCGAGTTCTTCGTGACGAGGGTAGTTCGCTTGCGATGCAGCTGAATACTTTCAAAGATTCGATGATGGCTCAAGAGGCTTTGAAAAAGCATATCCCAAAAACATTTGAGATCACGGCAATTGAAATGCGTGATCGATATGACGAAAAAATCGCCGAGTGGAAGCGTCCTGCGAAAGCAAAATTCCGAATCTTGACGGCCCAGTTTTCGAAGACTGACAGCCGCGACGACGCCTGGAAAATGATTGTCGAAATGGGAAACGAAGCATTGACCGGTGGTAACTTCGAAGCCGTTGCGAGACAAAAGTCACACGGCAGTCATGCAGTCGATGGAGGCCGTTACGATTGGACCGCGAAGGGTTCGCTAAAAAGCACCCAGATCGATGAAGTCGTCTTCGAGATTCCGTTGCGTCGATTGAGCCAGATTTTCGAAGACGATGACGGTTTTCATATTGTGGAAGTCTTGGACCGCGAGGCCGAACGAACGGTCCCGTTTGAAGACGCTCAAGATGAAATCCGCGAAAGTCTCGTTGAATTTCGCAAGCAACAGGCGCAAGAAAAACTGATGGAGAAGCTTCACGAACGGACAGCGATCTGGTCCAAATGGTCTAACGATATTCCGAACGCAAATCCACTCGAAAGTTATTACGGTTTGGTAGGTCAATCACGTGACGAACCCACCGGACCGTAAGGCTGCCCTGATGAAAAACTGAGCCCATGGCGCTAGAGACCGGTGTTGACATTGCCACAGTTTGCAAGATAGCACCCGAGGCTAGCGCCTACGGCTCAGGAAACAAGGCTTTGTTATCAGGCCACCGTAAGGCCTGGGATGACTTTGGCGGCAGCAATCGTCAGGCAGAACTAACGGTTAAGCGGGTAGAAATGGATTTTCATCGTACAGTTTTTGAAATCAGGTTTAGCAGCATTGAAGTGCGATAATCAAGGCTAGATGGTGGATGCTTCTGCAATCAGCTTTTGCGAATCGACACCACGTACCTACGGATGGGACCGTTTTTGTCATGAAGATTAGTTTGAATCGCTTTGTCGCAGTAGTAGGAGTCGCGCTCCTATCGGGATTTCACGCTTCGTTCGTTTGCGGACAAACAGCAGAGCAGATGACGCCAACTTCGGCCACTGCGAGCCAAGGGCAGCAGACTGCCGAACGAGGCTTGAACGAACCGGTTTACCGCGTTTCGAAAAATCAGCCGATACAACCCGCGGCGCCGGTTCAACATTCGCTTGATCCGGCTCTTGCAATAGCTCACCAAAGTCTTGCTATTGTTCAAGGTAGCATCAACGATTACACCGCTAAGCTGGTGAAGCGCGAGCGAATAGAGGAAACACTTGGCGAGCACGAGTACATGTTCATCAAGATCCGAAATCGCAAGATGAACAACGGACAGATCGCAGTCCCATTCAGCGCCTATGTCGCGTTCCTGAAGCCAGCGGCAGTCAAAGGACGCGAAGTCGTTTTCGTAGAAAATAAGAACCAAGGAAAGTTCTTGGTTCACGAAGGTGGAATGAAGCGAATGCTCGGAACGCACACGCTTGAGCCGACCGGTTGGCTCGCAATGCAGGGTCAGCGATATCCAGTCACTGAAATTGGACTCGAGAATTTAGTTGCAAAGCTGATCGAACGCGGCGAACGCGACAAGCGGCACGGTGAGTGCAGCGTTCAGTTTCTAGAAGGTGCAAAAGTAAGCGGACGCGCTTGCACAGTCATTCAAGTTGAACACCCTGACAAAGTAGGTCCTTACGATTTTCATATCGCTCAAGTATTCTTGGATAACGAATATCGCATTCCTGTCCGTTACGCAGCTTACACTTGGCCAAAAGCTCCCGGACATCAACCCGAAGTCTTGGAAGAATACACATATCAAGATATCAAGTTTAACGTCGGGCTTACTGACGCAGATTTCGATTCCAGCAATTCGGAATACGGCTTCCACAAAAAGTAACACGTAGCCAAGTCTCTCCGAGACTTGAATCATACAGCATCAGACCGGATTCGAGCACGAGCACCGTCTTTGACTGAGCACGAGTACGAGAACGAAAATCTGATGAAAGACGCGTCTCGAGAGCCCAACAGCGCAACTGCAAAACTAGCGTCATAAGCTCAGGTTTCATCAGCCCTCCCAGCGACTGCGGAGAGACGCTGCTAGGTGCATGCAATCGCTCGGCTTACGTTGATTGGAACTTCAGAAACCCGTTTACGAAGGTGGCTATAGCTCTGCCACTTAAATCAGTTCCGTGCAACGGCGTGTTATAAGCTTTCGTCATCATACGCGGAGCATCCACTGTCCATCGCTCGATGGGATTGATAAGGACTAGATCTGCTGGCTGACCTTTTGCGAGCGAGCCACCCGGTATTTTCAGTAGTGAGGCTGGACGCGAGCTCATTTTCTGAAAGACTCCAATCCAATTGAGCAGCCCCGGTTGGATAACGTGCGTAACGATCTGCCCAACGGCTGTCTCGAGTCCCACCATTCCAAACGGAGCTGCATCCAACTCTTGCATCTTCTTCTCCAACGAACATGGTCTATGACCAGTCGAAATGATATCGATGGTGCCATCGGCTAATCCTTCGCGACACGCATCAACGTGTATCTGCGATCGCATCGGTGGATTGATTTTGCAATTGGAATCAAACGACCGGAGTTGCTCATCAATACAATGAAGATTAGCGATGGAGATCCCCACCGTCAGCGGTTCCTCGCGTGATTTGGCGCGTCGACAGAGCTCGACACTGCCTGCGGTTGAAATACCTAGCAAGTGCAACCGCCCGCCAGTGGCTTCCACTAAACGAATGTCGCGGGATGTCGCCAAATCCTCGGACTCGGCAGGCATCGGAGCGAGTCCAAGTATCAATTGCGTCATGTCTTCGTGCATAACGCCACGATACGAAAGTGAGGTCACCTCGGGATGATCCAGAATGACCTTGTCGAACATCGAGCAGTATTCAAGAGCACGTTTCAGCAGTGCGTTACTATCGATCGGGCTGGGCGCATCACTTAAAGCGACCACGCCGGCTTCAACCAGCGATCCGATCTCAGCAAGTTCTTCACCGCCGCGTCCCTTGCTTACGCATCCCAGTACGTGGACCTTGGCAAGTGCCGTTCTCGCTGCCTTTTGCTGAATGAACTGAACGCTCGCAGGAGTATCAATCGCTGGTAGTGTATTGGCAGACGAAACTACACTCGTAAAGCCACCGGCAAGCGCGGACTTGAGACCAGTCTCGAGTGTTTCGTCCTCTTCACGTCCAGGTTCACCCAGTTCTGTCGCCAGATCGATCCATCCCGGTCCGCCAATCAAGCCCGTTCCATCGTAACAATTAATATTTTTTGGCAGATCACCATCCAGCGTGTCCATACCACCAATAGCACCATCGACAATATGCAACCTCCCAACGCGATCGGTGCCGGCTTTGGGATCAATCCAACGAACGTTTTCGATCAGCCAATGATTGTCGGACGATTGTTCGTTAAGCGTGATTCGTGATTTCATCCTACAACCCGTTTTCTTTCTGCCCTAGAAGCAGCCATAAGACCGCCATGCGAATAGCGATTCCGTTGGTGACTTGTTTAAGGATGACCGAGTGCGGGCCGTCGGCAACCTCGGGTGTCAGTTCGACTCCACGATTGATGGGGCCTGGAGCCATGATTAAGATGTCTTGCTTGCTTCGAAGCATGCGTTCGTTAGTCATCGCATAGAGCAGCGCGTATTCATGCACCGATGGAAAAGGTCGAGTCGACTGCCGCTCGAATTGAATACGCAACAGATTCAACACATCACATCGAGGAAGAATTGCATCCAGGCTATGAGCGACTTCGACTCCCAATTGCTCCCATCGTTTTGATACCAAAGTTGCTGGTCCACAGACGATCGGCTTGGCTCCCAGTTTCAGTAAGCCCCAAATGTTAGAGCGTGCCGTTCGGCTGTGCGCGATATCTCCAACAAGAGCAACAGTGAGCCCCTTTAAGCTGCCTCGTTGCTGACGAATGGTGCAAAGATCTAGAAGCCCTTGCGTCGGATGCTCGTGAGGGCCGTCCCCGGCGTTGACAATAGATCCTTCGAGATGTCGCGACAGGAGATGTGGTGTCCCCGGAGTCGCGTGACGCACAACGACCGCATCGACTCCCATCGCTTCAATCGTCTTTGCCGTATCGATAAAGGTCTCGCCTTTGGATACGCTCGACCCGCTAGACGAGAATTCGACCGTGTCAGCTCCGAGCCGTTTGGCGGCAAGTGAAAAACTGTTCCGCGTTCGAGTGCTGTTCTCAAAAAACAAATTTGCGATCGTCCGTCCTTTGAGCAGGCTGAGTTTCGTCCGTCCCGCATCGGTCGCTTTTTGAAGGGCTTCCGCCAAATCCAAGACGAGTGTGATCTCTTCGCCCGTCAAGTCTTCCACGCCTAATAAGTGGCGGTGCCGCCAGCTTGGCGCGACTCCCGAGCTGATTTCGGCAGTAAAATCCATCGTATTGTGCCTTGTCCAGGTGAAAACGCGACCCGCCCTTTGAACTTGTAGCTGAGCGTCCAGTTGAGCACGCCGTTTAGTTTTTTGCAGTTGAGCTTGCGAGGGTTATGCTCGCTATTTCCCAGATTGTATCGATCATTCGCCATTTGTAAGGGCCATCTTGGAAAGCTTGGTTGCGGACTGCGGCATCTATTGGTTACCATAAGGAGGATTGTCGCAGCCAAAGGATACTAAACCCCCTTCGGCTTAGGCATTTTTTGATTTTTCAATTTGCCCCCAACCGCAGTGGAAACGACCCTTCGCAGATCTCCAAACGCTCTCACCACAGCGGCGTTTAGAGAATGAATTGGGCCCCAGAAATTCAGGTTGGAGACGTAGCACTCCCTTTTCGCTTCTCGATTCAGAATGCTCTACATACTGACCGCAATCTTGATTTTGCTATCGCTCGCATCGCTATGGTGCTTGTGGATGGTCCAATCGCGGCAGCATGCTTCAGCAGTCGCCAACGCCCAGTCTGCAACGACGCAGTCTGCCACGACACAGTCTGCAAATACACAATTTGCCAGCCTGCCGACAGTAGCATGCGAGACCGCCGGTCCAGATGGTGATTTTTATCACCAGACCGCATCGTTCGAGCCCGTTATTGCAGCGATCGCGAAAAAGTTGCCGATCATTTCGCCCTGTATCTCAAGAAATGTCGTTGTCTCCAAGATCCAAACTGAGACCTATCGATTTAGGTTACCTGTTAGATTACCTGGGCCCTATCGTTTCCTAGCCGAAAAATTTTCGGACTGCGTTCCATCAAACTTCAAGGAACGTTTCATTGATTCTCACACTCTTGATGCCAGCGACATTCGCGGCCCAATTTACCAAACTTGTTCCGACACTTGTTCCGGCACTTGTTCCGGCACTTTTTCTCGGAACGCAAAGCGACTTCGTTTCGGTTCACCAACTGCATTTACTTTTGGCTCAATCGCCTGAGTCGACTGCAGTAATACAAAAAGTGGCCTCGGAGGTCGCCAGCAACGCGGGAGGATCTACCAGTACCATCGTAGCAATAGCTATCGGGGTGGTCATCGGTGCTGCTATTCTTTATTTACTGAACCAGCTTCAGGGACGCGACGCAAAGACTCAAGCCAACCGACTTCGCGAACAAGCGAAACTTGATTCGGAAAATCTGGTCAAGCAAGCCGAGCTTGATAAGAAGGAACGCTTGCTTCAACTGCAATCAAAATTCGACGTCGAGATTCAAAAGCAACGCGAAGACGTCCGTCAACGCGAACAAGCAGCCGAACGCCGCGAAGAGATGGTCATCAAGAATACAGATGATCTCCGACGACAAGAAAAGCTGGTCGAAGGAAACCAACGCAAACTTTCGGACCGCATGGAAGATGCCAATCGCAAGAACGACGAGTACAAGCGGCTCGTCACTAAACTTACCTCAGAATTGCAGCGAATCTCAGGACTTTCCAAGGAAGAAGCCTCCAGCCAGCTCTTGAAGAATCTAGAAGTCGAACTGCAGAGCGAGGCTGGAAATGTCATTTTGGCTCATGAGAAACGAATCTCGGAAACGGTCGATCAAAAGGCAAAAGATATCTTGCTCACCGCAATGCAACGTTACGCCTCCGCTCATACAGCCGAGACGACGACCAGTACGGTGGATATTCCTAACGATGACATGAAGGGCCGAATCATTGGCCGCGAAGGTCGTAACATTCGTGCCTTTGAAAAAGCCACCGGCACCGACGTTATCATCGACGATACACCAGGCGTTGTTATCGTCAGCGGATTCGATCCTGTGCGTCGTGAAATTGCTCGTCAGTCACTCGCAAAGCTCATCACCGATGGCCGCATCCACCCGACACGCATTGAAGAGCTCGTCGCCGCAACCGAAAAAGAGATCACGCAGTTCATTAAACGCAAAGGGGAAGAAGCGGCCAGTGAAGTCAACATTGGTGGCGTCAACGATCGCGTCATTGAGATGCTCGGTCGGCTTCACTTCCGGACCAGCTACTCGCAGAACGTTTTGCGACACAGTGTCGAGGTCGCTTTTCTATCGGGATTGATGGCTGAAATGATCGGACTCAATCCAATGCTAGCCCGTCGATGTGGACTATTGCACGACATTGGCAAAGCAGCCGACCATGAGCTCGAAGGCGGTCACCCAAAAATCGGAGCCGACATTCTTAAGCGAAGTGGCGAAAACGAAATGGTCGTGCATGCCGCTTTGGGGCATCATGATCAACTAACAACCGAGTTCCCCTATACGCTATTGGTTGCCACCGCCGACGCTTGTAGTGCCTCGCGACCTGGCGCTAGACGCGAGTCGTTGGAGCGATACATCAAGCGGATGGAAGAGCTGGAATCGATCGCCCGTGGCTTCCCAGGAGTTGAACAAGCGTTTGCAATCCAGGCGGGCCGCGAGCTACGCGTTATCGCAAGCGCCAAGGATACTGACGATGCCGCTGCAGCCAAAATCTGCCGTGATATCGCTCAAGCCTTTGAACAACAATTGACCTATCCCGGTGAAATCAAAGTCACCGTCGTTCGCGAAGCTCGCTTTACTGAGCTAGCTCGATAGGCCGAGCGACACCCTGGGGATTTTTCCTGAGCCGTTGGCGCTAGCCGCGGGTTCCCCCCGCTAAACTTTACAACAATTTAAACCACTAATCGCCGTGCGTCACCCGTGGCTAGCGCCATCGGCTCAGGTTCATCGGCCCCGCAAAACCCTATGGCACTTGGATTTTGTCACGAAACAAGCTTTGGCAATAAATCGTTTTAGACCTAGGAAGTAAAAAACGATTATGCGATAATCCTACCCCCTTGCGGAGGCAAGGCCATGTGTGTTGTCAATTTGATGTCAGTAGGAGACCAACAAGGTATGTTTAAAAATCTCAACGCTTCTGTTTTGGGCGTTTCAGGTCGTCAGAGTGAATTAATTGAACTGGCCATGACTTATGGCTTCAAAGGATTGGATATCGATCTCGGGGACTTAGTCAAGCGAACTCAACGAGCCTCGTTCGAGCGAGCTGCGAAGTACCTCGAAAGTGCGAAGATGCAAATCGGGAGCTTTGAGATCACAGTCGATCTCGATGCCGATGACGCTGCCTTCGCAAAGGCACTCGCATCGTTCGTCGTGGCTGCAGAAATCGCCGGCAAAGCCGGTGCAACAATCGGAAACCTACGCGTTCCTGCGGCAACCGATCGCTTGCCCTATCACGAGTACTTCGAAGTTGTACGTAAGCGAGTCGACCAAATCGCCGAAGTCGCGGGACAACATAACATTCGCGTTGGATTGTATTTCTCAGCAGCTATCGAAAACCGGGAAGGCAAGCAGTTTCCATTTGTCAAAGACGCAGAAGGCTACTTGGCATTATTCAAAGCGTGCTCGGCTAGCAACGTTGGTTTGACAATCGATACATGGAATTGGACTGTCGGTGGCGGAACTATTTCACAACTGGCAAGCGTTCCTGTGAACCGAATTCTTGGACTGCGATTGGCAGACGCTTCCGAAGGTATCGACTTCGCAACTGCAAGTATCACTCAACGAATTATGCCGGCAGCACAAGGTGTTGTTGATAACGTTGGAATCGTGACCCAGCTTTCGAAAATGGGTTACGAAGGACCAATGGCTGCTTATGGACACATGTCAGTCGTGGCAGGTATGACGCGAGACGCGATCGTATCGCTCGCTCAAGACAGTATCGACGCCGTCCTCAGCACTGCTGGCCTACCAACCTACACACGCAAACCAGAACTAATCGGCGAATCAACTGCACCAGTGTTCGCTGAAATCGAAGCGTAGTGCTTCGTCCCGAAGTAAACGGGAGTTTGTACTCGTAGCAGATGTCATAAGACATCTGAAAACATCAACTAAACCTCTTCACGTAGCTGTCTCTCTTCGAGAGACAGCACTCTGCGTTTGCGGTGAACGGTAACCTAGGGTGATTTGGGACCCAAAGGCATTCTTTATAGAAATGGTACGTTCGCTTCTGCGGAAAGACGCAACTACGCAGTAGAAACCGCGGACTCTTTCGCAGGCACTTGCAACGCCTGATTTGCGTTGGAAAACCTAGCCCAAACGACTTTCGACTTGAGCTCCGTTGTGCCTATCAGCGTCGCAAATGCAACTTCGGATGCATCAACTCCTGTTGCAATGCGAATCAAACCCTCCACCGGCGCGAGTCGTGTTGCATCGAACAGATACCACCGCTCACCCAAGTAGGCCTCGAAGAAACCGTGAAAGTCAGGCGGCTCAAGATCGATCGCGTAGCCCGAAACATATCTTGCCGGGACCCCAAGTCCACGACAAAGCGAGATCGCAAGGTGTGCGAAATCACGACAAACACCCTGCCGCTGTACCAAAACATCTCGAGCAGTGGTTTCGGAATCGGTTGAACCCGAAACGTAAGCCAGATGCTGATAGGTCCAATCGCAAATCGCTTTGACTCGATGATATCCATGCGGTTCGGTGCCGAACTCGCTCATCGCAAAATTGGCAAGCAAGTCTGACTGGCAATATCGACTCGGATTGAGATACGGCAACACATCTGCAGGAATACACGCGTATGGTTTCTCCGAAAGAGTTTCCGGACAATGAATTTCTGCACCAAGATTCACATTCGCAGAATACTGAATGCTGAAGAGCCCCGGTTCGACATAGACTCGCTGGACACGATTGTGGGCAGCACCAACCTGCAACTGCTCTGCAACCATGTAAGGAGTCAACCAAAGACTCTCATTCACAACGCTTTGATATTCAGTAGTCGCAACCGAAAGATTAAACAGCATCGTCGTGGGCGTTTTTACCTCATACTGCAACTCACAACAGACATCAATATTTTTCATAATCTGGCCCTCCCGCGATAAAAACTACGAACTCTGGGACGAGCCCAAACTCTCGTCGTCAGGGTAAGAAAACAGTCTCTGAAAGCAATCCATTGGGAATTGCAGTAATGCATTTCTGAGCGTTTGGTTCCACCACTGAGACACTTGAATCAAATCAGTCGCCTCGAATCTCTGGTAGATCACGTTGTTATGTGACTGATGAAGTATCATATCGATCGGATAACCCACATCCGTTACGCAAGCACGCGTCGCGTCAAAACCTAGGAAGGCCAGCGCGGCCGCCTGCTTCGTATCCGTATCATACCGCAACAGCCGATCAAGGATGGGCTTAGCATAATGCGTTCGACCGATGATGAAATAAGGCGAATCCTCATTGCATTCGATCCAATTGCCCTCTGGATAAATGTAATACATCTTCGGCGAAGCATCATGTTCTAACTGCCCGCCGATAATCGCGTGCAAATTGAATTGAAGATGACCGCTTTGGAGCGCAGTCTCATCTTCCAAGCGGACTTTGCGAAGCTGATCTCCAAATAAGTTCGCAATCGCAAACAAATTTTGAACAGGTGCATGATCGAGCTGAAGCTTTTGCTCTAGATAAGTTACCGTCTTATCGCGAACAGAACGCAATCCAGAAGTCATCAGCCACCACTGACGGCCTCCGTTGTTAGTAAGCGAGATCTTCGACTTGGTGAGCTTCTCCTCACCTTTAACAATTTTGGTATCCGCTAATGCAATAAGCCCGTTACGAACACGAATGCCCAAGCAAAAAGTCATAGCGGACTCTCAGGCAAAAGCTTTAAACGTTTCGCCGTGTTAAGTGGTGACAGACTATCGATCAACAAAAGCGATCGGTCGTTTGATAACAAAACGGTCAACCTCATTTTGATTTTCGCGGAGCCTGGCTTTTTGGATTATCAAGACCCATTAATCCGATAAGATCCAATTGAAGCTTTCGAGCCATCGCTTTACGCTCGGCCATCTCAGCAGGCGTCCATTTGCTTCTCAATCTTCGAGAAGTCTCGCGGACATGCATTAGCTCAACAAAATCCAACTCATTCTCACTTTTTACTTTAGTTAACATTTTTTCGTACTCTCCATGTGATTCTAGTTTTGCCGTTTCCACGGCCAACGAACTACATAGAAGCAACTATCGGGCCAAAAGCCCGAAAGCAACCATTCAACAAACCCAACCCATCCGATTATCGCAGCAAAATTCAGCCAATCTCTTCCTGAAAACCAGCAAAAATCGACCTAATTTTGCCTTCGCCCCCATTTTTACCAGCCTCAAAACCCACCCAAAAAACTTTCAAACTGCGACAAATTTTCAAATCAAAGAACACCCACCACGGTCCGATTTGGGGTTTCAGCGTTACGCACCATTCTTCACCCGTCGCGACAGACATGAACTCAAGTAGGTTGGGACCATTATCCCGACCATCATCAATCTTGTGTCAACCTTTCCATACTCAGGAAAAATTCTCCCAAGCTACCCATCTAGCACGACCGTTGCGGCCTTGTTTTAAATCGTAACCGGACGTACTGCATCGGCAGCGTCGTTTCGTTTTCCCAAACAGATGTTCTGACGTTTTGGAAATAAAGTAATTAATGCTTGCAGTTATTAAGTGCACTTATCCCTAACAATGGCAAACCATTGATTGATTTTAATCCGGACAATTGATAGCGCCCGATAGCGAGTTTTACAAAATTAGAAAAACCAAAATTCGTACATCGAGTGACCAAACGTGTCACACGCCCCTGTTAGCTTGCGATATACCTTTAAGGTTGTTGGTTCGTACCAAGTTTAAGGAATTTAGATCTATGAAGTTTTCTGATTTACAAGATGCTGTTCGCAGCGCTGCTGCTTTTCGTTGTCGCGTTCGTTTGCAACCTGCGGGCGGCGAAGGTGATAAAGTCTTCCCACCGACTTATGCAGGCGGTGTCTATGCTATGGAAATGCGCCGACTGCCTGGCGTTGATCATCCGGTTCGCTGTGTCTTGCTGGATTCAGTCCAGAGCGCCGCGAATCGACACGAGGAAGCCTTACAAGATGCGGTCGATGAGGGACGAATTAGAATTCCGATCGTCGAAGTGGATTTTAGTGACATCCCGATCGTCGATCCCGGCTCAACGGCGGAAGGCTTGTATGAGCCGATTGGACGTGTGACCAGCCTCGAGGCACCGCATCGGATCGCCGATGCGATTCTGCGTGACAGCGAATTGGATGGTAAACCGTTTCGCAGTTCCGCCGAAGGTCGCAAAATCATCATGGCGACACTGCGAAATGCCACGCCGTTGTTTGAACTCTGTCCGACTGCACTTTTGTACGGCATATGGGATTCGACGAGCCCCAAAGGCGGACTGGGTGTGAAATTCCAACGCGCTTTTGTCTCCGAAATCATCGGAATTGATGCCGCGTTAGGCGTGAAAACCAGCAGTCGCATGGACCCCCTTGCGATTCAACTCAAGGCAGGGCCGATCTACGCAGGGGCCGATGGTGCTTGGACAACCGATGAGAGGCTTGCCAAAATGGATAAGAAAAAGCCGTTATTGGTGGGAAAAGAAGGCAAACCGTCTGAAGTTAATCATGGCAATATCGCGCCTTCGATTTCGGATACAACTCGCGATCCGTTAGGCAGTGATGGCGATCGTGTCTATCTCGGCGGCGGTGTTACCATTCGCTACGGGGAACAGACAACCGTCCTTTCGCTGCCAGCCTTACGAAGACTTCGCTTTCCGCTTTCGGCAACCGATAAAAGTGACCCGGAAGTCAATCTAGCCGCCCAAACGGTGATTGTTGCCTTGGGACTTTGCAGCGCGGCATTGATGACCGAGCGAGGACTCGATCTACGGTCACGTTGTCTTCTAACATCCGTAGAGAAGCCACAGTGGGAACTACTTCCCGGAAATGGAAATCCACCCTCAAAGGTTGATTTGAATGTCAAAGAATCGATTCAACTTCTCGACGCTGCGATTGAAGCTGCGAAGAAACACAAGTTGCCATGGCGTGAAGAGCCGCTGATTCTCAAGCCGGCCAAGAAGTTGATCGAGCTGGTCCGAAAAAGCCAGGAGTTGGCGGTGAAGAGTGGTGTAGAGGAAGGCGCCTGAAATGAGCACGCTAATACTCAGCATTGAATTCATCACGGGCCGCTGTGTCGCAGCAACGGTATCTGATCGTGATGAGCCTGAATGGCCGCCTCATCCAGGCCGCGTCTTCATGGCAATGGCAGCGGCCTATTTTGAAATGGATGATGGATTCGATCCATCAGTCCTCAAGGCTTTGCAATGGTTTGAATCGTTGCCTGCACCGATCATCCATGCCAGCGAAGCTCCGCCGCGCTCGGACACCAAGTTTTATGTGCCGATCAATGACAAGCTGGTGCCCAATACTTCCATATTGCAATCGACACCAGGATTAGGGCGACCAAAGCAAGAGCGGACTTACCCGACGGTGATTCCGTACGAACCCGTCGTTCGCTACGTTTGGCGTGACGTTGAGAATATCGAAGATCACATCGACGCCATTCAGACGATCTGTTCTCAAGTCATAAGAGTCGGTCAATCGTCGTCACTGGTGCAAGCTTGGGCATCGCAATCAGCAGCCGAACCAGATTTGAAATCCAAATCGTTCAATCGCTGGGAACCTCAATCGCGCGGCGCAGAGATACATGTGCGTGTTGCGGATGAAGGTGAAGTTGAACGGTTGAAAATCGCTTGCAATGCAGAGAAAATTGACCGGTTCGCGGCACTAAAAAGCGACATCGAATCGCTGAAAGGAAAACCGCTCGCACTCGCGAAAGCCGACTTTGAAAAGTTGTTTGGAACTTACAAAAGCAGTCTGCGTCCGCCCGAACCGACACCAGCTACGCTTGGACTTTGGCAAGGGTATGCGCGTTCTGGACCCTATGCCGAGTCGATCATTGAGAATCAAAATTTCGACGCCGAACTATTGATTTTGGAAAAATCGGC
>JANODQ010000778.1:0-2823 GCA_031412775.1 Pirellulaceae bacterium
CCAATGCCACTGTCTTGGACCGAAACGACAACCTCAGCGTCGAGACGGGTAGCGGTTAGAGCAATCACACCGCCGGGTTCGGTGTACTTGGCGGAGTTATTTAATAAATTAAGAAACGATTGTGTCAGCCTGACAGGATCGGCGTGCAAGGTCAGCGGTTCGGCTGGAAGGTTTACGGAAAGAGTATGACCTCGTTTTTTAATAAACGGCTGGCTCGATTCGACCGCATCATGCAAGAGCTTTTCAAGCGACACCCGTTCGCGCTTCAGCTCGATCTTGCCTTGATTGATTCGACTGACGTCCATCAAGTCATCGATCAGCCGCGTCATCTGTTCGATCTGGCGATTGATGACCTTGAGAGCCCATTGTGATTCCGATTCAGATTGTATTTCCGACTCTACCGGTGACTCAGCCGCTAACTGCATCTGCGATTGCATGCTGAGAATCTGAATGGCGTTACGGACCGGCGCGAGCGGATTGCGAAGCTCGTGTGCCAACGTTGCAAGGAACTCGTTCTTACGCCGATCTGCTTCAATCAGCGCTCGCTCAGACTTTTTGATCCGCGTGATATCTCGACCCTCCGGGACCAGCAGAATGACGTTGCCTTTATCGTCGAAAACGGGCGAGATTGAAAAGTCGATCGTGGCTTCGGTGCAATCGCTCAGTAAGTATTGCGCCTCGAAGCGAATAAACTCACCCGCCGCGGCTCGCATCACGGCGTTCAGCACGCGCTCGCTGTCGGTTGGGAAATCGCGCCACCATGCACTTTCCCAAAACGGGCGACCGATTACATCCTTCGCATCGATCCCCAGCGTGCTTAGAGCGGTCTTGTTCACTTCCAGCACTTGGCCGTCAGCATCTAACAAACCGATAAACTGAAAAGTCGAATTGAAGATGACTTTGAATTTCTCTTCGCTACGACGGAGTGCGTCGGTACGATGGATGACTTGCAGCTCCAAGGTTTCATTCAGTCCGCGCAGTTGTTCCTCGGCAAGTCTGCGAAGCCGAACCTCCTCTTGTAACGCTTGATTCGCTTGGGCAATCTCGCGTGACTTGCGATTCAATTCAGCGAACACTGCGACCTTGGAACGTAAAATGGCCGCGTTCACTGGTTTGTGAAGGTAATCGACGGCGCCCGATTCATAGCCCTCGAGGACATGTTGATCTTCGTTGTAATAAGCCGTTAGAAAGATGATCGGGACAGTCGCGGTCCGCTTGCGTTGCTTGATGATTTGAGCCAGTTCGAACCCCGTCATCCCCGGCATGCGTATGTCGAGAATGAGCAACGCAAAATCCTCGGCAACCAGAGCCAGCAGGGCTTCATCTCCAGAGTTCGCGCGCACGATGCGGTAATCCGGTTCATTGAGGATCGTTTCCAGAACCGTCAAATTCCGCTCTTCGTCATCGACGATAAGTATGTTAATAAACTTAGGCACGCTTTAGACTCCGGCTTACTTCAAACATCGCTTTAAACCTCGCGTCGCACTTACGTGCCAGTTATCGGTAAAGCCAAACTCGCATCAGCGAAAGTAGCTGGTCGGTATGAACGGGTTTCGCAATGTAATCGCTCGCGCCCGCATCCAAGCACTTCTCGCGGTCACCCTTCATCGCCTTCGCGGTCAGCGCCAGGATGGGCAAGGTGCGGAACCTGCTGTCGTTGCGGATCTCACGAATCGTTTGATAACCATCCATCTCGGGCATCATGATGTCCATCAGCACCATGCTAAGATCCGCTCTTTCCTGCAAAATCTCGATCGCTTTTCTGCCATTGGTGGCACTGATCACTGCAATCCCATGGTCCTCGAGCAGCGACGTGAGTGCGAAAATGTTGCGCGCATCATCGTCCACCACAAGCACTCTTTGTCCCTGCAAAATTTCCGAAGAGCGATGCAGGCGGTGCAGCATCGCTTGCTTCTCACTTGGCAAGTCGGCCACCACACGATGGAGAAACAATGAGGTCTCGTCAAGCAATCGCTCAGGTGACTGAACATCCTTGAGCACGATACTCTTGGCCAGCCTTTTGAGCTGCATGTGCTCCTCGCTGCTCAGATCCTTGCCGGTGAATACCACCACTGGTATATCGACCAAGTTCGGTTGCTCGTGAATGCGTTTCAGCAAGTCAAAACCAGTCATATCTGGCAACCGCAAATCGAGCACCACGCAATCAAACACTTCCGTCTGCAGCGCTTCAAGCGCTTCGCCTCCCGTCGCGACGGCGGTCATCTGAATGTCATCATGACCGAGCAGTTCCATGATCGACATGCGTTCGATTTCATTGTCTTCGATCAATAACAGCCGCTTTGTTCGGTGTGAACTGAAATTCTTCATTCTCTCAAAGGCAGCATCCAGCCCGTCTGTAGTGGGTGATTTGACGAGATAAGAAAACGCGCCGTGAGCCAAACCATGCTGACGCTCTACCTCGAGCGTAATAATCTGAACCGGAATATGGCGGGTGTCTGGATCGAGCTTTAGATGATTGAGCACCGTCCAACCCAACATGTCAGGCAAGAAGATGTCCAGTGAAATCGCCGTCGGATGATATTGCCGAGCTAGCGACAGCCCGATCGCCCCCTTCTGTGCGATGACTCCTTTAAATGATTTATCGCGAGCCATCCCCAGAAGCACGCGTGCGTAGTGCGGATCGTCTTCGATAATCAAGAGCACCGGATCGCCGTCGACAATATCATTTCGATCATCCTCGATGTGCTCTTCACGCTCGACTGGAAATACCATCAACTCGCGCTGTGAGCTGATCGATTCTTGGTTGCGTGCGTGCGAGGAGATATTCGGTCCGGAATAGTAGACCGGCAAGAACAGTGTGAA
>JANODQ010000779.1:0-2396 GCA_031412775.1 Pirellulaceae bacterium
CCGTTCACGTTAACGCGTTGGACTCGAGCGAAGTCTTCGGGGGACGTGTTCATCGCATTGCCAACATGAGCGATGCCCGCATTGTTTACCAAGATATGAATCCGTGAGCGTCGCCTGAGGATTGACTCAAAGGCGTTGTTAACAGCCACCGGATCGGAAATGTCACAACTTTCGCCTGCAGCAACTCCGCCTTCCGATTGGATCTCTTGAGCGGCAATTTTGATCGCTTCACTCTGGAGGTCGATGATTTCGATCGTCGCTCCGTGAATTGCAAAACGCTTGGCAATGGCCAGCCCGATACCCGAAGCACCACCGGTAATTACAGCTGTCTTGCCGACAAGACTAAACGATTGTTGATTCATTTTTACTAGCGTCCCAGATATTTCTCAGCGTTAGACACCCGCTACGATTCATGCAATTCAAGGTGAGACCACGCAGCCAATCACCATGGATAAACAGCATGTTGACATGACTCGCCAAGGCCTTCGATACCCAGTTTGACGACATCTCCCGCCTGCAGGAAGACCGGCGTTGGCTTTAGCCCCAGACCGACCCCTGGCGGAGTTCCCGTGCTAATCACATCGCCGGGAAGCAGCGACATGAACTGACTAATGTAACTGACTAATTTGGGAACGCCGAAAATCATCTGCGCTGTCGTGCTGTTCTGGCGCATCACACCGCTGACGCTTAGCCACATCTTAAGGTTATGGGGATCGGGGATCTCATCGCGAGTTGCTAAAAAAGGCCCGAGCGGTGCAAAGGTATCGCAGCTCTTTCCCTTGACCCATTGGCCGCCTCGCTCGAGTTGCCATTCGCGTTCGCTGTAATCATTGTGCAACGAGTATCCAGCGACGTGACTCATCGCGTCGACTTCGCTGACATAGCTGGCTTTCGTGCCAATGATGATCGCCAATTCGACTTCCCAGTCACTCTTTTTCGAATCACGCGGGATCACAAGATCGTCATTGGGCCCTACGATAGAGCTGGTACTTTTGAAAAACAGGATTGGCTCCTTCGGTATCTCGGCTCCTGCCTCGCGAGCATGATCGGCGTAGTTGAGTCCGACGCAGACAATCTTGCTTGGACGAGCCACGCAAGGCCCCAGTCGCATGCTCGCATCAACAGTTGGTGCCGTCGCCGCATTCGCTTTCGCCCAAATGACAAGCCGTTCGAGTCCATCCCCCCCCAAGAATGCTTCGTCATAGTCGCTACCAAATGCCGAGGCATCGATTCGACGACCGTCTTCTAAAATAAGCCCTGGACGTTCTTGTCCAGGCTTGCCAAAACGTATCAATTTCATAGTCGACCTATCGATGCGCAAACGAGAATGGGAGGCGAAAATGGAACTGGCAAGATAGCGACACTTGTCGCTAATCGCCAGTAGTTTATGGTTGCAAGGGCTTTGACTGCTTTAAAACCAGTTGGTTTTTGAGTCTGACGCGTAAGCCAAATGTGATTCACCGTTAAAATTGAATCCAACCGTAGCGATAGAATTTTTCCGTTGTTGATTTGATTTTAACTGCCAACTTTAGTCGTGTGTCAGTATGGCACAAGCGAAAGTGTGCGACTGAGTGCACTTGTGAGCATGTCCGAAGTTCTTGAGCCAAGCAAGACAAAAGAGTGAAGATGCTCTTTGCTGCGAACCGACTTTTCTAAGGAGACACAATATGCGGCGGCTTTCGTTTACAACCGATTTTTTTACAGCCGCTTAGTTTTACGACTGCCAGACACGGAAGTAACCCAAAACATGAAAACACGATGGTTGTTAGTTTTAGTGGCAAGCAGTCTGATCGTTATTTCAGGCGTCCGAATCATCGCTAACGATCGATTCGCCGTCGCACCTCGTCAGGATGAACCTGTTGCAGGTCTCATGCTTGCCAAGCTAGCCAATTCACAACGCATTTTGACCGGTTTGGTATCCAAAGATTTTGGTGAAATCAAACGGGGAGCTGAAGGGATGCAGAAAGTTTGCGACGCGTCCCAGTGGGAGTCCAATCCAGACTCAATCTACGGTCAATATCGAAACGAACTGCGTCGGCAAGCACTCAGGCTAACGCAACTTGCTGACGAGCAAAATTTAGATGGCGCGGCTTTTCATTACATGCAAAGTGTTGCCACATGCATCAATTGCCATCAACATTGCCGCGATGTTCTAAGAATCGCGAGCTTTCCAGGACCGGCCAATCGCGTGATTTCAATTCCAACTAGCCAAGAAGAGGCAGATTGGTCTTCAATGCCTACGTTGCGCCGCTAAACCTTACCGGGCTGAATGAAAACGCTTGATTTTCTGGGGGAAATCTATGTTGTTTGTGACGCGCCGATGAAGATGAACCACGGATGCGACCAATCGAAACATCGCAACCAAAGTGCAACCACCGGCTCGCCTGTCGCAGGTG
>JANODQ010000780.1:0-5530 GCA_031412775.1 Pirellulaceae bacterium
CTAAATGACGTAAGTCTTTGCGCCACAATGAGAAAGCCCTTTGACCAACTGGCCAAAGGGCTTGTTTTGCAAAAAAGTGGAGCCGGGGGGAATTGAACCCCCGTCCCGAGATACTTCCAACCCGGCATCTACGTGTGTAGCCATCTGTTGTTGTCTCGCCCACTGCGTTCGTTGATGACATCGGTGCAGCGCGCCAGCCTGGAGCTTTTTTAATTGATGATGTGCCAGGCGCGACCATCAACGATTCGAAATTGCGACGGATAGTATGGCGTCTTCGACGAACCCCAAGTACCCGAGCAGCCTAATTAGGCCGCTAGTGCGAAGTTACCTTCAGCAGTTACTTTTTTTGATCGAGTTTTTACGTGTCCACCCGACCAACCACGACACGCCACCAAAGCCTTCAAATCATCCGGTCGAATCCAGATCGGCCCCAGTGTCTCTGCTCGCTTTTTGTTCCCATTACTGGTCACAAGAAACAATCAGCACAACGCAAGTATCGACATGCGTCGGCGTTTCGGCAAGGGTAACTTTCAAGAAGCCCGCATTTTCAATCGTGTTTGCTGGAACCCTGTCTTAGCGGAATTCACTCTGTGGTTGAAGTATTTTCAGGTCACATTATTGATTGAAGCGGCGAACGCATCATGAATTTTTTGCGAAATTTAGATACAATTAGTTCATGAAGAATCCCACAATTGAAGATTTGCAGTGGTCCGCCGATGCCGCAGTTGGACGGAGACGCGGTAGTCTCCTTCTCAAGAACGCGCGTGTTGCGAATGTTTTTACGCTAGAACTCCAGCCCGCTAGCGTTCTAATCGCTGGCAGTTTGATCGCTGGTGTCGGTCCTGATTTCACGGACGCCGACGCGGAGACGATTGTCGATTTGAAAAACGCAATTCTGACACCTGGGTTGATTGATGGACACTTGCACATTGAATCGTCGTTAGTGACCCCAGCGGAATATGAATCGGCAGTTTTGCGTCGAGGCGTCACTGGGATCGTGGCGGATCCTCATGAAGTGGCAAACGTGGCTGGCGTTGCTGCAATTGAGTGGATGATTGAAGCCAGCGAAAATCTGCAAATGGACGTTTGGTTTGCCGTGCCAAGCTCTGTGCCTGCGACTCCGATGGAAACTAATGGAGCCATACTAACGATCGACGATATTGATTGCTTACTCGCTCATCCAAGAGTCGTAGCTATTGGCGAGCTGATGAATGTTCCTGGATTCGTGAACGGCGATTTGCAGGAGCTTCAGAAGTCGATGCTGACTCATGACAAGCCTCACACGGCCGAAGGGCACGCTCCGGGCTTGATGGGACGAGCACTTCAAGCTTACCTCGGATCAGGCATTTCGTCGGATCACGAAAGTACGACTCTTGAGGAAGGTTTACAAAAGTTGCAGTCCGGATGTTTTTTGATGATACGCGAGGGTTCAGCAACTCGAAACCTGGAAACATTAATGCCCTTAATGAATCCGAGGCACGGCGATCGCATTGGGTTGGTGACCGATGATCGATTGCCACAAGATTTGATTGTCGAAGGCGGAGTCGACTTCGTTGTTCGTAAGGCAATCTCCTTGGGGGCTGACCCTATTTATGCCGTGCGTTGTGCAAGTTGGAATACGGCTCGCCACTTCCGACTTCAGCGACGAGGAGCGATTGCTGCGGGCTACTTCGCTGATATTATTGTTTGCGATCGATTTGAGGGGTTCAAGGCAACTGACGTTATTAAAGATGGACAATTTGTTAGTCGTCAATCGGTGTCATCCGAAGCTCTCTGTGTTCCAGAATGGATTCGGCATTCTATAAAATTGCCTGATCTAGAGCTCTCAAGTTTAGAGATTGCTGCTCGAAACGGAAACGTTCGAGTCATCGAAGCGATTCCGAATCAGATACTCACCCGTGAAAGAATTGTTGCACCGACCGTTGTCGACGGGCTTGCGGTAGCCGATCCAGATAAGGACCTTGCGAAGCTTATCTGCGTTGAACGACATGGTCATCACGGAAAAGTGGCAAAGGGATTTGCAAGTGGTTTTGGATTACGTGAGGGTGCGCTTGCTTGTTCAGTCGCTCATGACCATCATAATTGCCTGTCTGTTGGGATGAACGATGCGGATATGTTGTTTGCATTCGAGCGATTGCGGTCACTCCGAGGTGGTTTGGTAGTGGTCAATAAGGGACAAGTGTTAGCAGAACTGTCGCTACCCATTTTCGGACTTTTATCAGATCAGCCACTGGAAGCAGTTCGCGAATCACTTTTGAAGATTGATCAAGCTGCCAAGTCTCTCGGGTGTGTGTTGCCTTCTCAGATTATGGCACTTTCGTTCCTTGGCCTGGAGGTGATTCCCGAGTTAAGGCTCACAGACTTAGGGCTGGTCGACGTTGTCCGCGGGCAATTTGTTGAACTGTGGGTATTCGAGTCCAAGATCGTCCACTCCTATACTTACGCCGACTGAAGACATGAGGCGACAAATAGCGTCTAAGCCCTTTGTTTTCGTGGCTTCTTTCGTTCCATGATCCCCCGAGTCTGATACTGAACGGGAAGATATACGCCCGTCCAATCCATCGATTGCGGTCAATTTTGGGTACCGCTTATCTAACGACGGGTCATGACTCCGTCCGTTCTATTCCAACAGTGTCTCTGGCCTATCTGTTTGGTAAGTCCACAAATTGTAGCTGCATCGTAGCTGGGGCGATTCTTCGCCAACTCCGTCGCTCCTGACTGCTCGCAATTAAGCAATTTGATTCATACGGCAATTGATTTAGCATAGGAACTCAAAGCAAAGGTCGAGTGTTCTTCAGAAATTGCAATTCGATTCGGCAGGTTATCTTGTTCGGTTTTTTTTGGTTGTGGGGGGTGGGTTGCGAAAATCTTTTAAAGTCGTTGTCTTAAGAAATTTGGTCACGTCTGATTGGATTTTGGCGAGTTGTACGTGCAGCGGGCATTGTGGACCAACGCCACACCATCCATCACCTAACGGACATGATATATCTGGCTCCAAACGCTCAAAGGGTGATACGATCTCCTTTAGCGAGATTTTCTCAGGTGGTCTTGCAAGCGTATAGCCGCCTCCTGGGCCGGGGGCTCCGATTACAATTCCTGCTTGAGAGAGGATTGTTAGGACCTTGGCGACGATTGCTTGAGAGAGCTTCCTCGCCTTGGCTATATCTGCTGAGTTGAAACGCTTGGGCTCTCGTAAATCATAATGTTCAGCAAGTAGGCTGGTTGCGCTAATCGCTGCTTGAGCAACCTTTCCGTACGGACTCATTGACGAATTCCTGTTTGATTTCAAAACGTGCGCATCTATTAGGCTCTCATATGACAGACTCTCATACGACAGGCCCCCATACGATACTAAAAAGCCTATTTAAATTGTCGATTGAGATTGTAACGAAATGTCGTGATATGAAATGTGAGAATGCTTGAAATCGCTCGCCGTCCTTTAAGTTTGCGTTGTTGTTCTAAATAACGAAATGAAGTTCTTTTATTCTTGTATATTCCGTTCGGATGCGTTAACTTAGTCCTTTGAAAGTGATGGAGCGTTTTCGTTGAGTTGCGTTGGGACTCGAATCAGCGGCCTTTGTCGGGATTGTTGCCTTCGAACTCGATGATTCGATCACAGAATCACGTTATTTCCCCCCCTCTCCGGAGAATCTGTATGAACAAGTTATTCTTGCTAGGAATTGCACCTTGCGTCCTCATAGCGTTATCGACGATGACAGCTCATGCACAGGATTCAAGCAGTTCTGAAAAGTCCGTACTGGCAATTGATCGTGCGAAAAAGCAAGCCAAAATGCTTGATACCCTTTACAAGACTGCGATTGTTATCATTACGGAAAATTATGTAACCGGGAAAGAGTCGATGGCCGCAGGAGATGCGTTTCAAGCCCTCTTTAAGTCAATGAAAGACAATCAATTTCATGAGGTTCGTTTGTTGGATGCTACGGGAGATCCTTACGACAGCGACAATGCGGCGAAGACGGACTTTGAGAAAAAAGCTGTGACGGCAATCTTGGCGGGAAAGCCAATTTACGAGGAAGTGGTTACTGAGAATAACAAACAATTTCTTTTGTCAGCAACACCTATTCCGGTCGTCATGCAGAAATGTACGCTTTGCCATTCGCACTACGAAGGCGTCAAGGGCGCGATTGGTGCGCTCGGTTTGAAGATTGCGATCGAATAAGATCGCAGGTGCTTACATCAAATTTTGACACTGAGATGGGAATGCTTTAGAAAGTCACTCGGAAGATAGCCCTACAAGGCTGGGCGACCGGGCATCAGCGGACTTGGACCGGGTCTTCTTCTTGCCCCATCCCGTGAAAGCGACAATAAACATTTGCTTGCCCCACATTTTTTCGTGTGTGGATCGGCATGTTTTGTAGCCGTTCATTTTCGGTAGGCCAATATCCAGCATGATCCCATCCGGAAGAAACGCCCCCACCATGTCGACGCGAGGTAAATCTTTGAGCGGCTTCGGATCAATGCTATTAAGTTGTGCGAGCGAACAAGCGACTTTAGAAAGCTATTTAGTATCGTTGCAGGCAAGCCTCATGCAATCAAACGCACCCGAAGCAGGCACCGTCGTCAGCGATCCAAGATCCGAAACCAGCCGAAAGAGTAATTCGCTAGTCAGTAACAAAACCAGCACAGACAATCATAGGCCGGACAGTACTCACCAGAGCCTATCTATAACGACAAAACCCTAATCTCTTCGTGGGGCAAGGACTCTCTAATTCAACTTTAAACCCCAAAGACCCGACCAATCAAGGACCCAAAAACATTGTCCCTGAAACGATCAAAATCTATAATTGCGCTGGGCAGCCCGACATACTGATGAACATATAATTGAGGATCATAAGCGGCTACACAGCACGTTGCTTGCGAAGTCGGTAAACACCAATCGCTCCGCTTACCATCAACAAAACCATCGAACTCGGTTCAGGTACAGCAGACGGCACGATAAAGCCTCGAATTTCACCACCACCGTTGTTTGACGTATGAAGGTTTATGTACCACTTGCCATTAATGAGATCTGTAACTTGAGCGGTTGTCAACGAAAGTGGAAGATTGGTGAACGTACCCCCTGTTAAAAGGCTTGAGCTTCTGGTCAAAGTGAATATCGTGCCTGCTGTCTGGGTGAACTGCTACCGTTGTTTGCTGCAGTAGGTCCATGAATATGCTAGGCACTCGCGGTGATTGAAAGATCGGTGAAACCTTGTAGGTGGCGACAGATATTTATCGATTGGGGCCGCCGTGATTTTGCTCGAGGGCGACAATCTTTTCCAAACGTCTTTGATGTCTACCACCTTCAAATTCCGTTGCGAGCCAGATGCGGACTAAGTCGCCAACGGGGCGGTCGCCAATAAGATCGCCTGGCAAGCACAGGATATTCACATCGTTATGGCGGCGGCACATCTCAGCCATGACTTCATCGTCGCACGACGCAGCACGAACGTTAGGGAATTTATTAGCGGCAATCGCCATACCGATTCCCGTTCCACAAATTAATATGCCGCGTTCAACTCGTCCATCG
>JANODQ010000781.1:0-1761 GCA_031412775.1 Pirellulaceae bacterium
GCGACCTTCAGCGTCGAGCAGCCGATGGAACCGGTGGACCCTAGCAGCACGACGCGGCGTTTGCGGGGAGGGGCGGTCATGCGGCGGGAAGGAGGATCCACTTCAGATAGAAATACAGCGCGGGCGCGGTGAAGCAGATGCTGTCGATGAGATCCAGCGAGCCGCCGATGCCGGGAAGCATGTTGCCGGAGTCCTTGGCATGGAGCGTCCGCTTCACCACGCTTTCCGCCAGATCCCCGATTACGGCGAGAACAGCGAGCAGGAAGCCGAGGGTGATCACATGGCTCCAGTCCTTGAAAAATGCGAGTTGGGTGGGAAACAAGGCGTAAAGCCCGCAGGCGGCGAGCTGGGAAAAAATCAGGGCTCCGCCGAAGCCCTCCCAGGTTTTTCCCGGGCTAACGTGGGGGATCATCTTGTGACGGCCGATCATCGAGCCGGTGATGTAGGCGCCCATGTCGGTGAATTTCGTGACCGCCAGCAGCCACAGCAGCAGGAACGCGCCGGAAGTTCCCACCAACCCCGGCGTTTCCTGGGGACTCGGCACCAGGAAGGTGACGCGCGCCGTGAAGTTGAAGAGAAATGCGATGTAAACGAAGCCTAGCAGGTTGGCCGCCACCGTGAGCAGCGACTCGATTCCCTGGATCGGATACCGGAGTTGGAGGGCGAAGGATCCCACGATCACCACACAGATCGCGATGGAGTCGAAGTCCTGCGGGACGGATTTCCCACCCTGCAAGAAATGCCAGTAGAGACAGCCGCTGTAAATGGCTGCGAACAGGATGCCGAACCGCGGAAAGCACTTCACGGACGCCGCGCTCAGCATCCGGAAATACTCGACCATCGCGATCATCGTGAGCCCGCCGATGAGCCCGAGGAACGCCCATGACCGGCCGCTCAGGAAAATGCCGGTGACCAGCGCCCAGAGGAAAAGCGTGCTGCCGCTCCGGCGGGCGAAGACCATCGCTTTCGATTGCACTGGAGGAGTCGAAGTATCGGCCATTTCTCGGGCGAATCCAAGACGGCTCCGGCGGGCGTGGCAACTCATTCATCAGAAGTCGCGCAACTCTTTTTGCCGACCGAGGTTGGATGATCCGACGAGACCGGGAACGGCCTCCATTCCCCAAACCAAATACCAATTATGAAAAAGACCAATCTCATCGCCCTCAGCGCCCTCATCGGGACCTGCACTTTCGCCGTCGCGGAAGATGCCCCCGCTTCGAAAAAGGCGAACCGTCCGCAACGCGAGGTTCCTGCCGCCATTCTCGAGAAATTCGACACCGACAAGGACGGCAAGCTTTCCCCTGACGAACGCAAGGCCATGCACGAAGCCCGCCAAGCGGAAATCCTCAAGAAATTTGACAAGGACGGCGACGGCAAGCTCTCCGATGACGAAAAGGCAGCGATGAAGGCCGAACGAGAGGCGAAACACGCCGCCTTGCTCGACAAATACGATGCCGACAAAAACGGCAAGCTCAGCCCGGATGAAATCAAGGCGGCGCGCGACGCCGGCGAGGAAATTCCCATGGGCGGTGGTCCAGGCGGCCCCGGCGGAAAGCGCGGTCCGGGCGGCCCCGACGGCAAAGGTGGACCCGGTGCTCCTCCACCAGCACCTCCAGCCGAATAAGGCGGACCGGTCCATTCGATGACCGGCGAATTCAACAACCGCAGACGGCCTCCATCCGTCTGCGGTTTTTTGCGTTTTGCGGGTCGGGGATTATCCTGCTTTTCGCTCCCCCCATGTTGCTATCTTCTTTCCAACGG
>JANODQ010000782.1:0-4554 GCA_031412775.1 Pirellulaceae bacterium
TTCACCGGGATCATTCAAGCCGATTGGATTGTTGATGACAACGCTGCTTGGCTGCTAGAAATCAATCCACGTTGGACATCGAGCATGGAGATTATCGAATGGGCGTTAGAGTGCAATCTGTTTTCGATTCAAGCGAGTCTCGACCGTGAATTGAAGCCAATGCTTACTGGACCAATAGCATTATCCAATCGAACAGCTTCATCAAAGACGCTCTACAAAGCAATTCAGTACGCGAGTTCCCCAGTCGTTGTTTCCGACGAGCAAAGCAACGAAATGCTCGCCAGCAAGTTCAATCGCTTTGAAAAGAAAAGCTTTCCCGGCTCAAATCGAATTGGATGGTGCGATATCCCGACTACCGGAACATCGATTGCGATAGGCCAACCAGTTGCCAGCTACTTCAAATGGGAGTAAGTGGCCTGAGGCATCAATCGCGAATTACAGCTCGAGTGGTCCGTCGGTGCAGAAGTCGGGATTACCAAATGATTTCTCAGGGAATCCCATTCCTTGGCAGAAGTTCAGCAGCAATCGGTTGTGGGGAACTTTGTCGAAGTTTAAGGCGCGACCGGTTTCGAATCCTAAACCGCCTCCGACGAGCACGAATGGAATGTTATCTCGTGTATGAGAATTACCCTTTCCAAGTTCGTTCGTCCAAACGACCGTCGTGTTGTCGAGCATGGAACCGCTTCCGTCTGGTTCAGCCGTCTCCGATAGTCTTTTGACTAAGTAGGCGACTTGCTCGCAATACCACGTGTTGATCTTAATGAGGCTCTCATAAGCCGACTCGTTACTGTCCGGTTCATGTGACAGTTCGTGATGCCCTTCGTCGATATCAAGCCAACGCATCTTTGGTTGCCCAACGCTGTTGGTGATTTGGAAGGTCGCAATTCTTGCAAAGTCTGCTGCAAAGCTATTGATCATCAGATCCATTTGCATTCGAGTCAGCTCAGGCATGTTGTCGTTCTGCTCTTCGACGTTTGGCGTCAATTGTGGAACTGCATGCGTTGCTTTTCCCTGAGTAAGTTGCTGCGACAATTCCATTTTAAGTTCTTTTTCTACCTCTCGAACCATTGCAACGTGCTCTTGAAGAAGCCGGCGATCTTCTGCACTGATTATCGATTCGACTTTTCTGAAATCATTAGTCAGGTCATCCAAAACGCTTGCGAGCATTGCGCGGTTTTTTGTCTGGCCGTACAGCTTGTCGAACATCGCGTATGGATTATCGATAGGTGAGACAGGCTGATTGGGACCAGCGTAAGACATACGCGTCCAAGTATCCGCTCGCTCGGGCACCATGACGCCAAATTCAAGCGAGCCAAATCGCGTTTGAGTTTCAGGAGAAGCTTGAAGCCGATTCTTTAAGTGCTGATCAACCGAAATGCCTTGCGACCATCCAGCCGGAGTGTCTGATCCGCCCTGAACGTCACCAGGGAACAATTCGATTCCCGTAAGCAGACACCCGATTCCACGCATGTGCCCATCGCCATCCCCTTTGATCCGATTACAGACCCCTTGCAGGGTCAGCACATTGTCCTTGAAGGGCTCAAGCGGCTTGAGAATTCGTTTAAAGTCCATCGCTTCGGCTTTCGTATCAGGCCAAAAGTGATCAGGGATCACACCGTTGGGGCTGAAGATAAAAACAAGCCGCTTCTTCGGAGCATTTGCCGAAGCCCAGCCAAGACTCGGTAGGTTCAACATCAAGTTAGCGGTCGCAACACTAACTCCGGATCGTGTTAAAAAATCACGTCGTGAAAGGAAAGGTTTCATCGTATTAATCCTTGATTGATGATTGGTTTAATGAAGTCGAGGTTGCGGAAGCGGTAAGGTTGTTGGCGGGATGTTGACTTTTAATTTTGCATGATACGTGTCTCGGATAGACACCGCCATTTGGAATTACTTGATAAGTTTTGAGCAGGTGCCAAGAACTGCGATCTCGACAATCAGCTCGCGAATGTTGCAGCCACTTTCAGTGAACTTGGCTGTCAGCTCATCAAGCACATCTGGACCATAAGCAGTGATTGGTTGCTTAATAAAATATTGAAACGCGCGGTTGACAAACGCGCGGTGTGAGTCGCTGCTGCCGGCGAGATAATTGGCAAGGTCCGAAGCACCGGACAGTTCGACTTCGTCACCGGAACGCGTTGTGTAATGACCTACTGACAAGATAGTCTTATCTTTTTCTTTCTCACGATAGCGGCCAACAGCATCGTAATTTTCAAGAGTAAAACCCAAACCGTTGATCTTGATGTGACACGCTTGGCAATTCTCCGAGCTTGTTTGCAACTCAACCCGTTCACGTGTGGTTAGCTCGGGATGCAGATCTGGCGATAGCGGTGAAAACGCTTCGTTCGGTGGACGCAGGGTTCTTCCAAGCATGTATCGAATCAGAAAAACACCTCGATGGATTGGTGAAGTTGTGTTGTGATAAGCCAGTCCACTCATCAGATATGGATGCGTTACCAGACCAAATCGTGACCCATCTTCAGTGGCACCCAAACGTAACTGCAGTGGGTCGCCCTCGACTGGTTTCCAAGCGTCACCATAAAATTCTGCCAAGCGATCGTTTGTGTAGACAGACTTCGATAAGAAAAGCTGTCGATAGTCACTCGCTTCGCTCCAAACGACATCCTCCAGAAATGCTTCTAGCGAAGATCGCAAGTCCGCAACAACGGCGGAATCAAAACCTGGATAGTTTTTCGCATCCTTGGAAATATCTGCAAAGTGCCCAACGTTAAGCCACTCATGCATCATCTGTCGAACTTTGGCTTGTGTTCGATAGTCTTTCACCATGCGTTTGGCGGCATCGCGAATTTGCTTTTCGGACGTCAGATTCCCCTTTTTGATCTGGGACAAAAGTCCGTCTTCGCTTGGCAACGAATCGTGAAGGATCAACGACATTCGATTTGCAACTTGTTGCGAAACCGAGGCCCCTACATCCAATGACGGGTAAAGAAAATATGGCGACTTAAGTGCCATCAGGAAGGTCCGCTTCATCGCTTCGACATCATCTTCGGCAGCATCGACATTCTTATCGATGTAGGTCAACTTTTGCTTCTCATCTAAGGGACTACGAAAGGCGACTTCGATTACTTCGGCTAAGAACTTTCGGAGTTTACTTCTTCCCTCATCAGAGTCATCTTTGTTTTGACGCTCGTATCGCGGCCATAGCTCGGTTGCAGCAACCTGAGCAAACTCAAGAGCCGCTGATGTTGTTGCATCATCCCATTGACGACTTACCGATATACCACGCTCGAACCCATAGCTTCGATCATCAGGAGGCATGGTCGTCTGGATGGAAAACGTCGATCGCGCTACATTCGGAACAAGATTTGATGTTGGAATGATCTCTTCGACACCGCCCGGCTTTATCCACGAGACCGATATTTTCGCTGGCGGGTTTTCTGTCTTGCGATCTTTTTGAATGAAGTCGATCTTGAATGGATAGATTCGACCGGCGGTAAGCACAATCGGTTGACGGAACTCGGTCCTATCACCCGATTGAACATGGTTGTCGATAAACTGCCGGTCGAGCTTGCCAAAGTCCATCTTGAAGGAGCACGAGCTTCGAACGATGATTTCGTAGCGGCCTGTCACGTCCGCTTTGATCCCACCTTCCCAGTAGATGTAGAAAGCGTCTGCCTTAATGCCTTCGCCAGGACTTTCGTTGCCAAAGTCAAAATCGATGACGGCGTCTGTCCTTTGAATTTTTTTGTTCTCGTTCTTCCAACGTGCTCCGTCAAAGTAGATCGCCTTGACCCCTCGATCAGCGGTTACTTCAGGCTGCCCATTGAAGCGAGCGTACAGATCAGCGATGCTTTGCCGTAGTTGTGTTCCGGTTAACCGCGAGAAGCTGATGTTAGAGGGGCGGTTACGAATTTGGGCCGCTTCACTGTAGAAACGGTAGTGAATGAACTCGGAAACAGCTTCTGAGTCTTCTCCAACACACGCGCCGGGGTCATCCTCGGGCATTGTTTCTGTAATCACTTTAGTCAACTCGCCAATGGTCGAATCACCGACAAGAGGCGTTGCGTGCTTTCCGGCTACTCCTTCGCCGTTCGCGCCGTGGCAAGATGCACATTTTTCGCGGTAGATTGCTTCCCCTCGAGTCAGCAGTACATCTTGCGAACTTTTGCTGTCGGCCGGTTTGGCCTTCTCAACGTCGGCACACCAAGCAACTGAGCAGCAACCGATCGAAGCCAACAGTCCAACGATGCAAAATTTTGATGCGATTACGATTATTTGAGTCATAGATAAATTGACATAGCCCAGTGTGATGGTGTGTCAAATTCGAACGCTCGGAGGTGGGGATTCAGAAAGATGTCTTGGATCGAGCCTTTCCGAATTCATTTAGGGGAGTTCCTACATTGTAGCTGACAGACAACATAAAAGGGAATCCGAATTCGCAAGTCAGTTTTACAAGTCAGGTTCTATCATCTAGTTCATTTGGAAGGTTTGCTCGGCTGCGTGAAACATCGCCTTGAAAAAAAGCCGTAGCAGATCCCACGCGATACACAATTTCTCACATCTTTTGCCGACCCGAGAGCGCGTCGGCAAGAA
>JANODQ010000783.1:0-3271 GCA_031412775.1 Pirellulaceae bacterium
CACATAGTGGAAGTGTGCCACTACGAAGTAAGTGTCGTGGAAGTGCCGATCAATTGACAATGCTCCAAGAGGCAGACCGGTCAAACCACCGATGGTGAACAGAAACATGAAGGATAACGCATATAGCATCGGAGTTGTTAGCGAAACCGTTCCCTTATACATCGTAAACAACCAGTTGAAGACCTTGATTGCCGATGGAATTGAGACCGTAAATGTTAACGCACTGAAGACGATTGTTGTTACGTTAGCCATACCGCTTGTGAACATGTGGTGTCCCCACACGAGGAAGCCGAACAACGCGATCGCGACCGAGCTGTAGGCTATCATTCTATAACCGAAAATACCTTTGTGGCTGTGCACACTCATCAGCTCACTAATGATTCCCATCGCGGGCAGAATCATGATATACACGGCAGGGTGTGAATAAAACCAAAAGAAGTGTTGGTAGGTAACCGGGTCGCCGTTCAACTTTGGATCAAAAATCCCGATACCTAAAAATCGTTCAGCCATCAACAACAACATCGTGATACCGAGCACTGGAGTCGCCAAAACTTGGATGATCGATGTGGAATAAATAGCCCACAACAGCAGAGGCATTCTGAACCAAGTCATCCCTGGCGGACGCATCGTATTGATTGTAACGATGAAATTTAATCCGGTAAAAATTGAGCTAAACCCGAGAATGAACACCCCCATCGTCGCCAAAACTACCGGGCCAGTCGTTTCGAGACTATAGGGCGTGTAAAACGTCCACCCAGTATCTAAACCTGTCGTGAGCATCGCAACCAAAAAGAAGATTGCTCCACCAACCCACAAGTAAAAACTAGAAAGATTTAAGCGAGGAAACGCAACATCCTTCGCACCAAGCATGATGGGCAACAAGAAATTGCCAAGCGCGGCCGGCACACTCGGGATGATAAACAAAAACACCATCACCGCACCGTGCAAAGTGAAGATCTGATTATACTGCTTGAGCGTTAAAAATGCTCCATCTGCATAAAACAGGTGGGCACGAACGACCAAAGCAAGCACGCCACCAAGCAAGAAGCTTGACATGACACCAACCAAATACATCAACCCAATACGTTTGTGATCAAGCGTAAGAGCCCAACTGAGGAAACCGCTTGTATGGGTGAGGAAATTCCCAGGTTCCTTGACTGATTCAACTGGTATCACCGACGGCTTTGTTATTACTGCACTCATAATCTCTACAAACTTCCTCGCGATACTTCGCGAAACCCGTACTTATTAATAACGGACTGTTCTAATTTTATTATTCTGACTTCAATGACTTCATGTAAGCGATCAACGCGGAAATCTGCTCTTCCTTAAGACGTCCTTGGTAGGATGGCATAAGTGAAGCCTTTTCATATCCTGCCCGTGCCTTCGCTTGCGGGTTCAGCACTGATTCACGGACATAATTTTCATCGAATGGCACAGTACTACCGCCAGCTAACGCGACCTCGCCGCCCCATGTCCCCTTAAAAGACGGTCCGACGATTTTCTTACCGTCAACCGAGTGGCATGACGCGCAACCCATTGTCTTGGCATACAACAACTTTCCATATTCGACAGGATCACTGGGAGGAATTTGCATCTTGGTAAACCAAGCGTCATATTCTTCTTTCGAATGTACTATCACTTTTGCACCCATCTTACTGTGCTGATCACCACAATACTCGGAACAAAAAAGATCATAAGTCCCAGTTTTAGTAGGCTCAAACCACATCGTCGCATATCGCCCGGGCACGACGTCGCACTTGGCACGGAATGCAGGGACGAACAAACTATGTAAAACGTCATCCGACCGCATAATCATCTTTGCGGGTTCATTGACCACCAAATGTAGTTCGTTATCAACGACACCATTCGGATACCCAAAACTCCAGGCCCACTTTTTTGCGACAACTTGCACGTCGCGCGTATCCGCTGGAATCGTCATCATGTCGAGAAATCCGAGCGTTCCTCGGTAGAAAATCCACACAGCGATAATGGTGGGAACAACTGTCCAACCGATTTCCAACGCGTTATTGTGGAGAGCTTCTGGCGACCCTTTGTATCCTGGCCGCTCTCGATAGGCGTACATAAAATAGACCATAAACCCTACAATCAGCACGAAAAACGCCAAGCTGATGTAGGTAACTGCCAAGAAGAACCAGTCAACTTCCGGAGCAAACGTCGAGGCCTGCTCGGGAAACCAAAAAGTCTTATTTTGATCTGCTAATAAAAAAAACATTATCTCTACCGTTCTCAGACTAAAACAAATTTATTTAGGTTCAAAAATAGCCGACGCACCCTCGCCGGAAGTTGAATCAGACGAACTCGCGAACTTTTCAATCCGTTTTCGAGGTATCCAAAAAGGAACCGAAATCGCAAGCCCAACGATCACAAAAGCACCCGCGGCGTAGGCCAGAAGTTTTCTCGCGTCGGCCGCGTAGCTTCCTTCCTCCGGATTGTAGTGAAAGCAGCTTAGCAATATCTGATCAGCCATTGACCCAATACGCCCCTCAGAGGCTTCAATTAATCCGAAACGTAATGTCTCGGGCTTGAAACCAATTTCAAACAAGTATCGAGAGATCTTCCCATCCGGTGTAACTAAAATCGCGGCCGATGCGTGGTTATATCGATCATTGGCAGCATCGTACGTGTAGCGGAAACCAACGGCATCCGCAATTCTTGCGATTGAATCCCTGTCTCCATGCAGGAACGACCATCCTGCGGGCTGATGCTGCTTCGGAAGCATTGCGATGTACTTATCCTTCATTGAAGCCATCTTTTCCTGAGTTTCGCGAGGATCAATACTAATGGAAAACACTCGAAAATCCTCGCCGAGCTCTAAATCACGCATTGCAGCAAGCCCCTCGGTTAGACCGTTAAGCTGTGCCGTGCATAGCCCTGGGCAATTGCTGTAGTTGAGGGTCAGCAAGAATGGCTTCTTCCCGTCGCCGAATTTGCCGACCAGTGCGGGTTCGCCTCGTTCGTTGATAAAAGTGAGATCGCCAGGCAAAATTTCTCCTCGCTTCTCATCGATCCGAATATCCTTAGCTCGCTCTGGAATGTCCGTTAATAACTGCCCACGAACATCCGATCCGATGGCTAAAACGCCAACGAGCACGAATGTAAGTGTTACAGCTAAACGACACATAAAACTTCCTAAGCTCCGGGAGCAGCGATCGGTTCTGGCTTAGCCTTGTTCTCTTTCAAGATCAAATCAATCGCACGATCTACAGGGATTTGCAGCAACGTCCCTGGAGTTGCTCCAGTTGGCTTT
>JANODQ010000784.1:0-1627 GCA_031412775.1 Pirellulaceae bacterium
CACTTCAAGTCACGCAAAAGTCTCATGGAAAAAATGAGTGCTGCGAGAGCGCAGCGAGTCAAGGACCAGTCTCGGCTTGGCTAACTTCGACAACCGGCGAAAGCATTCTGTCAGTCGATGTTGAAAACTCAGCCACTTGTCATGGGGGCGAGAAGTCCATCAATCATCGTTGTGGACCGGTGGAGATCGTTACCGAGTCAGGGGCATACCAGCTTACAAGCGAATTCAACATTGCTACAAAGCAAGAATCGGATCTGTTCTTTAATCGTTATGCTGTTGCTGATTATGCTCCAGCACCACAATTCGACCCGCTATGGCGAGATGCGTTGAAGCCATTCCGAGCCGTACCGAGAAAAGACTTCGGATTCACGCTTTATGTCCGAGTCGTTGAAGACTCGGGAATTGAGACGTCCAATGTTGCAAGTCCGAGTGTTGCGGACATCGATGAAGTCGAGTCCCCAGCGGCGCAGTTGATTGCTTCGGAGTAGTTAGATTTTCGAGGAACAGGCAGGATGCCTATTCTACTTTTGAAGGTCGCCAGGGAGGGCGTTATGCAATTATCAAAACAAATGAATGTCAGAACAAAGAGTCGCTTTTTAACCGCGCTCTGGATTAGCCTTCTTGTAAACGCAACACTCTTCGCTCAATCACCTGAAGAAGCCGGCTACTCGCCAGACATCAGCCCCTCGCGTCCGATGCCCGGTGGTGCGGAAGTACCTTTCACCGACTTCGGCGCGAACAGTGCACCTAGTGGAACCTACAACTATTCCTCGGGTACGGCCTCCGAAGCGTTTGAAGATCAAACTTTTCGACATTTACAAGATGGGGCAGTCGAAGATAAACCAGGTGCGTATCGCAATACCAAGTATCGATGGTACGGATTTGCTCGACTGGACACGATCTATGATTTTGAACCGATTAAAAGCACCGACAGTTTTGTAACGGGCTCGATACCTGTCCCGCAAGGTGAAGGCGACAACTTTGTCATGACGCCTCGCTACACACGAATCGGGTTTGATACTTCGACAGATATCAAAGGTTCCGACTATGATGTGAACACACGTATTGAACTTGATTTCTTTAACGGTAACACATCCGGGCTGTTCGGTTCTTATCCACTGCGGCTTCGTTTTGCATGGGTCGACTTTGGTCCTCTACTCATTGGACAAGCCTCGTCAGTCTTTATGGACTTTGATGCGTTTCCTAACGTGCTTGACTATCAAGGGCCCCCGGGGATGATTCTCATGCGACAAGGTCTCGCGCGTCTCAAGTTCCCCGTTGGCGGCGATAAGAACACGACGGTTGCCATGGGGATCGAGCAACCGTACTCCGATATTCAATGGGAAAGCGGTGGCAATTTTATCGTAAACCCAGGTACGGGCATCATCGCAACTGCAAACACCGATCGGAACGTTCAAAGCATGCCGGACGTCACCGGTAACTTGCGAAGAGAAGGAACCTATGGTCACCTACAAGCTGCAGGGATCCTTCGACAACTGACATTCCAACCAGCGGTCGGTCAGGGGCAAACGGAAGTTGGTTACGGTGGGAACTTGACGGGCTCGTGGCACCCTTGGGCTTGGCTATCAGATTGCAGTCCCAAGCAAGCCAACGCGACTCCGATGAT